>DAINSJ010000191.1:0-3668 GCA_036741375.1 Candidatus Limnocylindrales bacterium | reverse complement strand
CTCGACAACGTCGAGGACCTCCTGACCGACGTCATCACCAGCCCGCGCTTCGATTCGGAGGTCTTCACGCTCGAGCGGAGCCTCCAGGTGATGCTCGGCGCCCGGCCTGGCACGACCCTCGTCGGTCTGCTGACGGTGTCGCCGGAGGTCTTCGACGAGGTCGCCGAGGTGCGGATCCCGCCCGAGGTCCACGAGCGGCTGGTCGCGTGGCGCGCCCGCTTCGGGCTGGCGATCGACAACGCCCTGAACTTCCTCAACAACCCCGACGGGATCCAGGGCCACAACTTCGCGACCCAGATCGCCCACGTCGAGGAGCGCCGCGTCCTCCAGGGCCGACTGACGCTCGTTCGCTACAACAACGAGCCGCAGTTCTTCGTCGCCGACGCCGCGGTCTTCCTCGGGCTCGTCGCCGACATCATGGATCGACTCGGGCCGTATCTCGAGCCCGATGCGGTCGAGGCGGAGACCGTCACCCGACTCCGCGAGGGGATCGCCCTCATCGAGCGGAAGACCAGCGCGCGCACCTAGAGCGCGCCGTCGCTCGTGCGCCAGCTCTACCTCGCCGCCACGGGACAGAACCGCGGCAAGACCACGGCCTCGCTCGGGCTCCTTGACGGATTCCTGAAGCGCGGGCTCCGGACCGGGTTCATGAAGCCCGTCGGGCAGCGGACCGTGATCGACCACGGCGAGCCCGCGGACGAGGATGCCGTCCTCATGCACGCGGTCTTCGGCCTGACCGAACCGTATTCCGCGATGAGCCCGGTCCACATCCCCCGCGGCTTCACGAAGTCGTACATCGCCGGCGAGGTCGTCGAGGATCTCGGTGCCCGGATCACCGCCGCACAGGCGACCTACCACGACTACGACGTCCTCCTGATCGAGGGCACGGGTCATGCCGGCGTCGGAGCGGTCATCGGCCTCTCGAATGCCGTCGTCGCCGCCTCGCTCGGTGCGCCCGTGATCATCCTCAGCGAGGGCGGCATCGGCCGGCCAATCGACGAGATCGTGCTCAATGCCTCGCTGTTCACCCGCCACGGCGTCCCTGTCGCAGGCGCGATCGTGAACAAGGTCGACGTCGAGGCCCAGCCGGGCATTGAAGGCATTCTCGCGCGTGGGCTGGCGCCGTACGACATCCCGCTTCTCGGGATCCTGCCGCGGAAGCAGCTCCTCTCGAATCCGACGCTCGAGATGATCGTCGAGGGCCTCAACGGCGAACGAATCCACGATGGCCCGGACCTGGATCGCGTCATCGACGGCGTCGCCATCGGGGCGATGGAGCCGGGGCACATGCTGGAGCACGTTGGGCCCGGCACCCTCGTCATCGTGCCCGGTGATCGCGAGGACATCATCCTGACCCTCACGACCGCGCACCTCGTGGGCACGCCGCATCTGGACCGGACGGGCCAGAACGAACCGACCCCCGAGCTCGATCTCGGGCATGCCGGGGCCGCGATCGGCCTCGTCCTGACCGGCGGCTACCGGCCTCGGCCGGCGGTCCTCTCGGCGATCCGGCGGGCCGACCTCTTCGCGATCCTCGTCGGCAGCGACACGTATACCGTCGCGTCAGACGTCCACGATCTGCTCGTCAAGACCCACGCCGCCGATCGCGAGAAGATCGAGCTGATCAAGGAGCTGGTCGCCTCGAACCTCGACGTCGACCGGATCCTGGCGGTCGCCACGGAGACGGCTCCCGCGCGATGACCGGGCTCGAACGATGACCGACATGGAGCGCCTGCGGGCGTGGTCGGACGAGAACCTCCTCGCCAGCTTCGAGCTGCTCGTCCGCCACCCGCCGACCGGCGTACCGATCGCTTCGCGGCGGTTCGGGACCGTCACGGCGTTCGCAGCCGGCCGCCGATCGGGCTTCTTCAATGCCGTGGCAGTCCTTGCCCCAGCGTCCGCTCGCGACGTCGAGGCGGCCGTCGACTGGGTCCGCGACCTCGGGCAGTCAGTGAGCCTCCGCGTTCGCGAGGACGTCGACGACGAGGCGGTCCGTCGGGCGGCCGAGAACCTCGGCCTCGAGCGGAGCCCCTGGGTCGACCCGGCCATGGTCATGGCGCCGCTCGCGATCGCGCCCGCGCTGCCGGCCGGGCTTCGCATCGACATCGCGACACCTGCCACGCAAGACCGCTGGTATGCAGCACTCGCGGCCGGTGCCGGCGTGGCCCCGATGCACCCCTTCCTCCGCGATCTACTGCCGGAGGACGCCATCGACGACCCTGACATCCGCCTATTCGGCGGGTTCCTGGACGAAGCGCCAGTGGCGACATCCGTCGCGATCCGAAGCGCGAACAGCGTCGGTATCTACGCCGTCGGCACCGCGGAGTTCGCGCGACGGCGCGGCATCGGAACGGCCATGACGTGGGCCGCGGTCGATGCCGGGCGGGAATGGCGTTCCAGCGCGGTCGTCCTGCAGGCGAGTGAGATGGGCGAGCCGGTCTACCGGGCGATGGGCTTCCGAACCGTGACGGGCTACGTGTCGTACGACGAGCCCATACCCACCCGGGCCGCGAGCGAGGCCGGCTGACCTACGGGAGCGGCTCGTTGTCGATGAGACGGGTCGAGCCGAAGCGGACTGCGAGCGAGAGCAGTGCCGACCCGTCGACGCGGTCGAGCTCCTCGAGGGTGGAGGCGTCGGCCACCGAGACGTAGTCGATTTTCGCCTGGGGCTCGTCGTCGAGCGTGTCCCGCATCACCGCACGCAGCACATCGCCGTCGCGCTCGCCGGCCTCCCGGCGCGCGCGCGCCGCGAGCAGCGCTCGCCAAAGCACCGGCGCCGCCGCGCGCTCGTCCGGCGAGAGATGGACGTTCCGCGAGGACAGCGCGAGGCCGTCGGGCTCGCGGACCGTCGGGCAACCGACGACCTCGATCGGGATCGCGAGATCAGCAGCCATGCGCCGGATCACGAGGACCTGCTGGGCGTCCTTCTGGCCGAAATAGGCCCGCTCGGCCCCGACGAGATCGAACAGGATCGCGACGACCGTCGCGACGCCGTCGAAATGGCCGGGTCGCGCGGCGCCCTCGAGGACCCTGGCGAGCGCACCGACCGAGACGGTCGTATCCGAGCCCGGCGGGTAGATCTCCTCGACCGACGGCGCGAAGACGATGTCGACGCTCTCGGCCTCGCAGATCGCGATGTCGCGCGCCTCGTTGCGCGGGTATTGATCGAGGTCGCTCGGGTCGCCGAATTGGCGCGGGTTCACGAAGATCGTGACGACGGTCGTGGCCGACTCGGCGCGAGCTTGTCGGATCAGCGCCCGATGCCCGTCGTGGAGCCAACCCATCGTCGGGACGAGCCCGACCGGACGGGCCGCACGAGCGAGGGCCGCCCGCAGCTCCCCGCGGGTGCGCAGGACCTGCGTCAAGCGCTAGAGGTCGCGGTCCAGCGGGATCCCGGCGGAGGCGGTTCGATCCTCGGGCGTCGCTCGATCATCGGGTGTTCGACCGAGGGCCTCGTCGAGGATCGCGTCGTCCATCCGGACCGTCTGCTCGGGTCCGGGGAAGCGCCCCGCGATGACGTCGGCGGCCCACTCACGCGCCGCCGAGGCGATCGCGCCCTGGACGTCGGCGTAGCGCTTCGCGTGCTTCGGCGAGAAGTCGCCGAGGCCGATCAGGTCGGTCACGACCTGGACCTGGCCGGCACAGCCCGCGCCGGCTCCGATGCCGAT
>DAINSJ010000190.1:0-3676 GCA_036741375.1 Candidatus Limnocylindrales bacterium | reverse complement strand
GAGAGCGTGAAGAACACGTAGATCCCGACGTTGCCACCCGCGACGAAGGGGTTGAGCACCCCGAAATCGAGGTGGGTGTCGAGTTGCAGATGGAACACCACGACCATCGCGCAGGCGAACGCCCGGAGCGCGTCGAGCCCCGCATTGCGCGAGCTCGTTCCGGCGATGACCCCCTGGGCAGCGTTCGCGTTCGACATCCGACCGAGGATACTGCTCGGGTTCCGGGCGGCTACCGGCCAACCGGCCGGAGGCGGATGGTACGCTCGGCCACCGTGCGGATACCCGTCGCGCTGTATCTCCTCGCGCTGGCGGTCAGGGCCGCCTTCGTGGCGACGTTCCCCGACCCCGCGTATCCCGACTCCTTCTACTACGTCGACGTCGCCCGCTCGATCGCGGCCGGCCACGGCCTCAACGTCGATTTCGTCTGGATCTTCGCCGAGGTCGGCAACAGGATCCCGAACCCCGCGGTCCTGCCGATTCCGTCGAACGCGCACTGGCTGCCACTCGCGAGCTTCATTCAGGCGCCGTTCATCGCGCTGCTGGGCCCGACCGCGCTCGCGAGCGCCATTCCGATGGCCCTCATCGGCAGCCTGGCGGCGCCGCTGACGTGGTTCATCGCCCGCGACGCCGGCGCGCGGCCGCTCGTGGCGAATGCGGCCGCGGTCCTCTCCGCGATCCCCGGCGCGGCGACGGTGTTTCTCGCCCAGCCAGAGAACTTTGCGATCCTCCAGCCCCTCGTGGCGGCAACGATCTGGTGCGTCGCGCGCGGCCTGAAGGGCGACGGGCGGGCGTTCGCGATCGCGGGCCTGCTCGCCGGCCTCGCGACGCTCGCCCGCAACGACGGCATCCTGCTCGCCGGTGCCGTCGGTCTCGTCTGGCTGGCCGACCGGCTGCGGTGGTGGCGATCACATCGCGGCAAACGCTCCTGGAGCCACGTCGAGGATCGGCCGCCGATCCCGGTTCTCGCCGGCGTGATCGCACTTGGCCTGTTCCTGGTCGTGATGGGTCCGTGGTGGATCCGTCAGCTCCTCGTCTTCGGCTCGATCTCGCCGACAAGCTCCAACGGTGCGGCGTTGTGGATTCGGAGCATCCAGGAGTGGAACTCGGTGACCGCGCACCCGTCCCTGCCCAGCTTCCTCGCGCAGGGCGCCGGTCCGATCCTCGAGAGCCGGCTCGCGGGGCTGGGCTCCGCTGTTGCGAACTTCATCGTCTTCATCTGCAGCGTGGTCCTGCTGCCGTTCCTCCTCGTCGGCGCCTTCGCCCGGCGGCATTCGCTGGATTTCCAGCCCTGGTTCGTTTACGCGTTCATCGCCTTCGCCGGCGCGACGCTGATCTACCCGCTTCACGTGCCCGGCGGGGCCTTCATCCACACGGCGATCGGCCTGGGGCCGCACGCGGCGATCCTCTCGGTTGAGGGGATCCTGGTCCTGTCCGGGGCGTTCGCGGCCCGCCGGCCGCGGGGCGATGCGAGCCTCGCCGGCACCGTGTTCGTGTGGGGCATCGTGGCGATCGTGGCCGCGAGCAGCGTCCTCTTCGGAGGGCCGGTCGAGGCCGGCTGGAATGCGACGCGGCAGCCGCGCCAGGCGCTCGCCGCAGAGCTGACCCGGCTCAAGATCCCGGTCGACGACCGGATTCTCTCCATCGACGCGGCGGGCATGTGGTACTTCACGGGCCATCCCGGCGTCGTCACGCCGGACGATCCGATCGACACGATCGAGGCGGTGGCGCGCGCCTATCAGACCCGTTGGCTCGTGGTGGAGCGAGGCGATGCTGCCCGGGCGCTCGCGCCGGTGCTCGCGGGAACGAGACCGGCCTGGATCGGACCGCCGACATTCTCGATCCCTTCGGCCGATCGAGGGCTGCCCGAGCTGGCGCTCTTCCCGGTGTGCACGGCGCCGGGCGACGCGCGCTGCGGCGCCACGCCATGACCCCGGCGGGGCGGCTGCACTCGGGTCGGCGACGCGCGATTCTCGACGGGCTATTCATCGCCGGGTTGGTGGCGCTGGCAGCGACGCTCGCCACTGCCTGGCTCGATGGCACGGGAGCGTACGACGCGCGCACCTATTGGGAGGCCGCCCGCGGCTTCATGTACGCGCGACCGGTCCTCGGGGCCCCGAACGCCTACTACTACTCGCCGGCCTTCGTCCAGCTGCTGTCGCCGCTGCTTGCGCTCCCCTATCCGGTCTTCCTGGCTGTCTGGTACACGATCCTCGGTGCCGCCCTGGTCGCCGTGACCCGCTGGTGGCTGATCGGGGCGCTGGCCACGGTCGTCGTCGGCATCGACATCATCCGGGGCAACATCGAGATGCTCATGGCGCTGGCGATCGTCGTCGGCTTCCGATACCCCGCTGCCTGGGCGTTCATCCTCCTGACGAAGGTCACCCCGGGCGTCGGGCTGCTGTGGTTCGCGGTGCGCCGAGAGTGGCGATCCCTGACGATGGCCGTTGGGGCGACGCTCCTCGTCGTTGGCCTGTCGTTTGTCTTCGCCCCCGGCCTCTGGTTCGACTGGATCCGGTCGCTCATCGACAACGCGGCAGTGAGCATCCCATGGCCCTACTTCCCCGTTCCGTTGATCGTGCGCGGGCCGATTGCGGCTGCGATCGTCGCGTTCGGGGCGACGCGGAACTGGCGCTGGACGGTCCCGGTCGCCGCGGCTGTCGGGATGCCGGCGCTCTGGCCCGTCAACCTGACGATCCTGGTCGCGGTGCTGCCGTTGAGCTCGCGCCTGAGCCGGATCGCCGGGGCGTCACCCACGCGGGCGTCGGCAGCGCCGCCGGCCGGGTCGCCCGAGGGCGCGATGCTGCCAGAGCCGCACCAGAGGTGACCCGCCTGGAGGCCGTCATCTCGGCGCTCGCCGTGTTCGTTGCGGCGCTCGTCGTGCGGGTCTGGGCCGCAAGCGTGCTCACCTTTCCGCGGCCGGAGGACACCGCGTACTACGTCGGCGTGGCTCGCAACCTCCTCGACGGGCACGGCCTCGTCTCGAACGCGATCTGGAGCTACCAGACCCCGCCCCTCGTTTTCCCGCGTCCCGCTTTCGAGGTCTGGCTGCCGCTGCCAACGTTCCTGGCCGCCATTCCAATGCGCATCCTCGGCACGACCTTTGGCGCGGCGCAGGTCTCGTCCATCCTCGTCGGGTCGCTCGTCGCAGTGCTCGCGTGGCGCCTCGCGGCCGACATCGCCATCGAGCGAGGGCTGCCGCCGGGTCGCGCCCGGTCGCTCGCGCTCGGTGCCGGCCTGACGGCCGCGGTTTACCTGCCGCTCGTCCTCGCCTCAGCCGAGCCCGATTCGACGAGTCCCTTCGCGGCGCTCGTGCTTGCCGCGTGTCTCCTGATGACGCGGCTGACCCGCACGGGTTCGGTCACCGCCAACGCCCCGCCTCCGGGCGCCGTGCCTCCCGGCCGGACCAGCGATCTCGTCATGCTCGGGGTCGTCCTCGGGCTCGCTGCCCTGACGCGCAACGAAGCGATCTGGCTCGCCGTGGTCTGGGCAGGGCTCGCGTGGCGACTCGCGACAGCCCTCGCCAGGTCCCCGGCGGCCGCTGAGCGCACCGGCGGCTCTCGGTGGCGCGCCTGGGCACGACTCGTGGGCGCGCCGGCCATCGTGGCCGTCGCCGTGTTTGCACCATGGGCCATTCGCGACTGGCTGACATTCGGCACGCCGCTCCCGGGCCAGGCGC
>DAINSJ010000189.1:0-3678 GCA_036741375.1 Candidatus Limnocylindrales bacterium | reverse complement strand
GTGGCGCTCGTCGATGAGCTCCTCGCCGGTCCCGTTCGAGGCTCGGTCCGCGTCCGGGCATTGGTCCAGAAGGCACTCACGGCGACGGATCCCGAAACCGCGGTCGCGCGCCTCGAGGTGGCGGCGGCCGAGCCGCACGACGACCGAATCCTCCGCGCCCGAACGCTCGCCCAGCTCGCCTGGCAGCGTGGTGCGTGGCTTGGTGACCTGGATCCCGCGATCGGCGAAGCGCTGGACGCAGTCGAGATGGCGGAGGGGCTTCGCGACGATTCGGTGCTTGTCACGGCGCTGACGACCGCCGGCCTCGTGATGTCCGTCGCCGGGCGCCCCGGCGCGGTCGATCACCTTCAGCGCGCGCTCGCGATCCTGGAGCGCGCGCCCACGGCCGCCGGCGATCACACGCCGCGACTCGCCTTCGCCCAGGAACGGATGTGGCGCGGCGTCTTCGCGACCGCCGTGGATCTGATGGCCGACGAGCGCCGGCTCGCGGAGAGTCGCGGCGACGAGGGCCTGGTCATGCGCCTGAACATCTTCGGCGCCGACCTGGCGATGCGTCGCGGCCTCTGGGACGACGCGGCGGACATGCTCGAGCGCGCACTGGCCGATGCCCGCGATTACTGGCGGATGACCGCCCTGCTCCGCCGGTCGATCCTGCGCGGGCGACGCGGCGAACCGGGTGCTCTCGAGGACGCCGCCGAGATGCGCGCCTCACCGATCTCGGCGAGTGACCCGATCGTCGGCGCGGCCGCCGACTTCGCGTCCGGGCTGATGGCGCTCGCCAAGGGTCAGGTCGCCCAGGCGGCGGAGCTCATGGCACGGCTGCCGGAGCGCAGCGATCGCAGCGGCTCCCGCGCGGCCGAGTTCGCGGTCTACATCCCGGAGACCGTCGCCGTCCTCGTCGCCGCCGACCAGCTCGAGAAGGCCGGCCAGCTCACCGCGCAGCTGGAGCGCCGCCGCGAGCAGTTCGAACCCTGGGGCGACGCCGCGATTGCGTTCTGCCGCGGCCTCACCGCCCAGGCCGCGGGCGACGGCGCAGCGAGCCTCGCGCTCCTCGATCTCGCCTGCCTCGGCTTCGAGGACATTGCCGCTCCGTGGGAGCTGGGCCAGGCGTTGCTCGCGCAGGGGGCCGGGCTGCGCCGCGCCGGCCGTCGGCGGGACGCAGCCGCGAGCCTCGACCGAGCCGTGACGATCTTCACGGAGCTGGGAGCCGAGCCGGCCCTTCACCGGGCCACCGAGGAGCTCCGGCGAGCGCGACCGCGCCCGAGCGCCGGCGACACACTTACCGCGGCTGAGCGCCGCGTCGCGACACTGGTCGCCGAGGGCCGCACGAACCGGGAGGTCGCCGCCGAGCTGTCGACGACCGTCGCCACCGTCGAGGCCCACCTGACCCGGATCTACGGCAAGCTCGCCGTCCGGTCGCGAACGCAGCTCGCCCGCCGGCTCGCCGAAGGAGCGCTCGGGAGCGCTGGCAAGGGCTGAGACGGCGAATGCCCTGGCTGGACGAGTTCCGGGATGTCATCGAACAAGGCCGCCGAGCCGCCGAACTGCAGGTGGACGCAGCGGCCATGGACCTTGCGCGAGTCAGCGTTGACGATCCGATCGCCGGCTCGCTCCAGGGTTCCAGGAGGGTCGGGAGGTTTATCGACCAGAGCAAAGCGTGGCTCGAAGAACACGCGGCCCGCGTCGTGCGACGTTCCGTCACCACCTCCCCAATCAGGACGGTCGCGGACTTCAACGTCACCATCACCGATCGTGGCCGATCGGCTGTCGTGCCCCTCGCGCTCGTGGTCGAACCGGCCCCGACCGAAACTCGGCTGAGGGTCTACTTCAGCCTCTGGGCCCTGACTGGCGACCGAATCGTGCGATCTCCGATCCTCGCCCCGGATCCGGCGGCCCATCCCGGCGGCATTCCCGGTCGCTACCTGCGCGCGCTGCGGGACGGCGACGCGGAAGCCTGCGTGGCCTGCTACGAGGACGACGGCTGCCTGCAGGGCGCCGGGGGTCCCGCCTTCGCGCGTTGCGGCAGGGCGACGCTCGCCCTCGAGTATCCGCAACACCTGGCTCGAGGTGGGATCGTCCTCGAGCCGTGCACCCTCACGGCGAACGACGACAGAGCCGCCGTCGAGTTCAACATCGTGCGATGGGGCGACGTCGATCTCCCGCCGCAGGCCGGGCTCTCCCTGTACCAGCTTGGCCCGACCGGGCGAATCCTCAGCAACCGGGTCTACGACGACGTCGCGCGGCCGTGGGCTTAGCTGGTTCAGATTTCCGCTAGACGACTCGCGCCTCCGTTGCGGCTCGATCATCGATGACGACCGTGCAGGTCGGGCAGTACCAGCGCGCCTCGAGCGGCGTGCCGCAGAGCTCGTGACGGAGCGGATCCGAGTCTTCCGAGCGGCGCGAGCCCCAATCGGCGAGGAGGCGGAGCGCGCCGGCGAGATCGTGGCCGGCGGAGGTGAGCTCGTACTCCATCCGCGGCGGCCGCTCCGAGTAGGGCCGAGCGACCACAACTCCCTCACGTTCCAGGCGGCGGAGCCGGTCGGTCAGGATGTTCGGCGCGATCCCCACGCCCTCGGCGAGCTCATTGAACCGACGCGAGCCGTCGAGCAGGGCCTCGACGATGAGCAAGCTCCATCGATCGCCGACTCGCTCAAGCGCGAGCTCGAGGGGCGTGGCCGGCTCATCGGATCGGGGCGGCATCGAGGTCATGGTAGGCGACATGGGGTGCTTGCCAGACGGAGTATGTGGTAGTAACTTGCAAGTCACAAGTCACTCGCCAAGTCGCGAGCCATCACCCAGGAGATCGCCTCACATGACCGCCCTCGAAGAGCTCCAGTCCGCCATTACCGCCGTCGCAGATCGCGTCGGGCCGTCCATCGTCGGGATCGGCTCGCACCATCGTGGCTCGGGCGTCGTCCTCGCGGACGGCAAGATCCTCACCAACGCCCACAACATCCGCGGTGACGAGGTGACCGTCACCTTCGCCGACGGGCGCTCGACCCGCGGCCAAGTTGCCGGGATCGACTTCGACGGCGACCTCGCGGTCGTCAACGTCGACACGGCCGGCGCGAAGGCGCTCGATTGGGCCGATGGCGGCGCGGTCGCCCTCGGCACGCTCGTTTTCGGCGCCGCGGCCACGTCCGGTGGCGGCTCGCGAGTCACATTCGGCACGGTCTCCGCGGTTGCACGGGCGTTCCGCGGGCCCGGCGGCCGACGCATCGCCGGCAGCATCGAGCACACGGCTCCCCTCGCCTCCGGCTCGTCCGGCGGCGCCCTGGTCGACGCGAAGGGCAGCTTCCTCGGCCTGAACACGAACCGCATCGGCGAGGGCTTCTACCTCGCGCTGCCGGCGGATGCCGCGCTTCGCGATCGGATCGACGCCCTCGGCCGCGGTGAGTCCACGTCCCGGCGCCGGCTCGGGGTCGCGGTCGCGCCCGCGCATGTCGCCGCCCGTCTCCGAAGGTCCGTGGGCCTCCCGGAGCACGACGGAATCCTCGTCCGCGGTGTCGAGGACGGCAGCGATGCCGCTCGCGCGGGGATCCAGGAAGGCGATCTCCTCTTCGAGGTCGCGGGCAAGGCGATCACCGATGGCGACGGGCTCGTCGAGGCGCTCGCCTCGGCCTCGACGCCGTTCGAGGTCAAGATCGTCCGAGGGACCGAGGAGCGGACCGTCGTCGT
>DAINSJ010000188.1:0-3691 GCA_036741375.1 Candidatus Limnocylindrales bacterium | reverse complement strand
GCCCGCGATGGCGCGCGGCGACGCCGGGTGAACAACCTGCGTGGGAATCACAGCTAGCCGACCGCGACGCCGATCGCCCGACCGACGAAGTAGGTGACCACGGCCGCGGCGGATCCAATGAGCACCTGCCGCGTTCCGGAGAAGATCAGGCTCCTCCCCGTCAAGAGGCTGACCCCGGCGCCGACCGCGAAGAGCGCGACCATGGACAACCCGAGCGACACGACGAACGCGACCGTCTCCGAGCCGAGCAGGTACGGCGCAACCGGGATCGCGGCCCCGATCGCGAACGCGACGAACGACCCGAACGCGGCGCCCCAGGCCGAGCCGAGCTCATCGGGATCGAGGCCGAGCTCCTCGCGAACGAGCGCATCGAGAGCGCGCTGCGGGTCGTGGAACATCCGCTCGGCGATCGCGGCCGCCTCCGATTCGGTGAAGCCCTTCGCCCGGTAGACCGAGGCGAGCTCCGCCTGCTCTTCCTCCGGCATGGCCTCGAGCTCGGCTCGCTCGAGCTCGATCTGGCGCTCGAAGAGCTCGCGCTGGGACTGCATCGAGATGTACTCGCCGGCGGCCATCGAGAACGCGCCTGCCATCAGCCCGGCGATACCGGCCAGCAGCACGAAGTTCCCCTGCCCCTGCGAGGCACCGGCGACGCCCATGACGAGCGAGAGGTTCGACACGAGCCCGTCGGAGACGCCGAAGATCACGGCGCGCAGCGTTCCGGAGCGGCCGGCGCGATGCCAGCGCTCGCTCGAGGCGATCTCGTCGGCGGCGAGGTCGTGGCGGCGGACGCCACGCTTCGCGCGGCCCTCGGCGACGACCGCCGCAGCGCCCGTCTCGCGTGGCCTGGCATCGACATCGAGACGCTTCCAGATCTCGGCATGCTCGCGCTCGTCGGCTGCGATGGCCTCGACCTCGGGGCTCGACTGCGCGGTGTAGAGATCCTCCTCGTCGCCCTCGAGCGCCTGGACCATATCGCGAACCGCGTGGGTCCCGAACAGCCGGGCCAGGAGGACGATCGTTCGAACACGCAGGCGCGGACCTGCCGGGCGCGGAATGGGCGCTCCGAGATCTCGCAGCTTGCCGGCCCAGATCTCCGCGTGGCGGCGCTCGTTGCCGGCGATCTTCCGGAAGGCCCCCGCCCGCTTCGGATCCTTCTCGATGCGCGACAGGGCCTCGTAGAGCGCGATCGCGTCGCGCTCGAGCTTGAGATTCGCGAGGCTCTGGTTGAGATCGATCGCGGGCATTTAGCAGATCGTAGCCCGTGGCGGCATACCGGGGCTGCGTACAATCGGCCCGATGTCGACAGGCCCTTCTGACACCAAGGCCTTGCGCTGGTTCAGTGGCGCCGACGTCACCGCCGCGATGCCGCCTCTGGCAGAACGGATCCGGCTCGCGGAGACGGCCATGACCGCCCTCGCTCGCCCGGGCGCAACGGAGATGCCGCCGAAGGTCGCCCTGCATCCCCGACCCGACGCGTCCTTCGTCCACGCGATGCCCGCTCACCTCCGCTCGGCGGACGGGATCGATGGCGACCTCGTCGGGATGAAGTGGGTGTCGGGCTTCGCGACGAACACCGCGCTCGGCCTTCCCGGAATCAGCGCCGTCATCGTCGTGAACGACCCGGCCACTGGCATCCCTACCGCGATCCTCGACGGCGGCCCGATCACGGCCCAGCGAACCGCGGCCGTCAGCGGCCTCGCAATCGACCGCTTCGGCCCCGCCGACCGGCAGGGCCTCGACGTCGCCTTGATCGGGGCCGGCGTCCAGGCACACTCGCATCTGGCGGTCATCGCCCAGCTCCTGCCCGGCGCGACCCTCCACGTGTTCGACGTCACCGGCAACCGTGCGATCGCGTTCGCCGAGACCGCGAAGTCGACCCCCGGGATCGACAGGGTCGTCGTTCACGACACCGCACGCGCGGCGGTCGAGCCGGCAGCCGTGATCGTGAGCGCCGCGTCGTTCGGCCCGCGAGAGGCGCGCCAGACGATGACGAACGCCTGGTTGCGGCCCGACGCGACGGTCATCCCGATCGACTACGCGACCTATGCCGCGGCCGAGGTCGCCCGCGAAGCTGCGCTCTTCCTCGTCGATGAGCGCGGCCAGTACCTCGCCAACCGGGAGGCCGGCAACTTCGACGGCTACCCGGATCCGTCCGCAACGATCGGCGAGGCAATCCTGGACGGGACCCGGCGGCCCGAGGGACGGGTCGTGATCAGCCATCTCGGGGTCGGGCTGATGGATCTCGTCTTCGCCGACGCGATCGTTCGGTCCGCCGTGGCGATGGGGCTCGGCACCGACCTGCCCCGGTAAGCCACACTGCCACTTCGGCTGCTCGGGGAGGAGGGCGCGGTCTCGCCATGTCGCTGATCCGTCGGGTCGCAGGATTGATCGCGGAGCTGCTGCTCATCGGGCTCGTTCTCGCCTTCGTGGCGACCACGGGGCTCATCACGCTCGCCACGTTGCGAGGCCTGCCCCAGACGAGCGGCACGATCCAGGCCAAGGGATTGGCCGCACCGGTGACCGTCGTCCGGGACGCCGCGGGGATCATCCAGATCACCGCCGACAGCCCCCACGACCTCCTCTTCGCGCAGGGCTACGCCCACGCCCAGGAGCGGATGTGGCAGATGGAGATCTCGAGACGGATCGGTGCCGGTCGTCTGTCGGAGCTGTTCGGCAAGTCGGAGATCTCGACCGACACGTACATCCGCACGCTTGGCTGGCGGGTCGCTGCGCAGCACGACCTCGACGCGATGTCGCCGGCAACCCGGGCACTCCTCCAGGCGTATGCCGATGGCGTGAACGCGTGGATCGACCAGCACAACGGGTCGCTGTCGATGCCGTTCGTCGTGAGCGGCTTCCTCTCCGGCTCGGGGGGCATCGGCGGCTTCCATCTCGAGCCCTGGACGACCCTCGACACGGCGACGTGGCAGAAGGTCCAGGCGTTGTCATTGGGCGGGAACATGGACTCCGAGATCTTCCGGCTGATCGCGGACGCGCGTCTCGGGGACCCGGCGAAGACCGACTCGCTCTTCCCCGGCTATGGCTCGAAGGCGCCGGTCATCACCCCGACCGCGTTGCTCACTGCCGAGCAGCAGGCCGGCCTGGCGACTCTGGCCGCCACCGGATCGCTGGTCACCTCGCTGGCGGGCTTCGACAGCGCCCAGGGCATGGTCGGCAGCCACGGCGTGGGCTCGAACGACTGGGTCGTGGCCGGCTCGATGACCGCGAGCGGGAAGCCGATGCTGGCGAACGATCCACATCTCGGCTTCGGGATGCCGTCGATCTGGATCATGAACGGGCTGCACTGCCGCGTCGTCTCGCCGGCTTGTCCATGGAACGTCGCCGGGGTCAGCTTCCCGGGGGCCCCGGCGGTCATCCTCGGACACAATGCCAACATCGCCTGGGGCGCGACGAACGTCGGCCCGGATACGCAGGACCTCTTCATCGAAACGCCCGATCCGAAGGATCCCTCGCACTATCTCCACAACGGCTTGTCGCTGCCGTACGACATCCGGACCGAGACGATCAAGGTCGCCGGGGGACCGGACGTCCAGGTCATCGTCCGATCAACCGTCCACGGGCCGATCATGAATGGCGCCGACCGACGCCTGATCGGTGCGCCGCTCCTGGCGCTGCGCTGGACGACGATCGCGGAGACGGACCTCGCCCTCGAGTCGTTCTTCAAGATCGA
>DAINSJ010000187.1:0-3707 GCA_036741375.1 Candidatus Limnocylindrales bacterium | reverse complement strand
TCCACGCGGCGGCGGCGAGGGTCTGGACGTTCTGGACGACGGTCGGCATGCCGCGGTAGCCGTTCGTGGTCGGATGCGGGGGTCGCTGCTCCGGCTGACCGCGGCGGCCGTCGAGCGCCTTCAGGAGCACCGTCTCCTCGCCGAGCATGTACGCGCCCTGGACGGTCCGGACCTCGACGACGAGGCGGCGGCCGGTGCTCATTGCGTCGTCGCCGAGCTCGCCTCGCAACATGGCCGCGTCGATCGCGCCCTGGAGCGCAGCGATCGCGTCGGTCGAGCCGGCTCGGATCGCGATGATCGCTTCCTCGGCCCCGATCGACCAGGCGGCGATCGCGGCGCCCTCGATGACGGCGTCAGGTTCTCGCTCCATGAGCGTCCGGTCGGTCAGGCTCGACGGGTCCGCGCCGTAGCCATTCGCGACGACGTATTTCGCCGGCGCCTCGACTAGGGCCGCTGCGCGCCACTTGTCGGCTGTCGGGAAGCCGCTCCCGCCACGCCCGCGAAGGCCGGCCTCTGCCAGCAGCGCGATCGTGCCTTGGCCGCCGAGCTCGCGCACGGTTCGGCGAAGGCCATCGAACGTCTCGGTCGAAGCCCCGGCGGCGCGCTTCGGCTCCGGGGCTGCCTGCGCCCCTTCACGACGCAGCAGGATCGCCGGCCACGCGGCCGGGGTCTTCAGGATCGCGGTCACGCGTCGCCGCCGGTCCGGCCGTGGAGCGAGGCGTCGAGGCCCGCGACGTAGGTCGCCTCGGCCGGCCGCCGGGTCGCGAGCGCTGCGGCCTGCATCTTGGCCCCGGGCGGTTCGAAGCGGAGGTGCGAGTAGTACGACGCGGTCCCGTAGATCATCGCGTACCACGTGCCGGTCTTCTCGCTGATGCGCTTGAGCGCCGCGACCGGCAGGAAGCCGTAGGCCGCTTGCGTCGCCTCGAGGATCTCGAGGAGCTCCTTCGGGTCGTAGTCGTGGTCCTCGAGGATCCCGTCGACCGCGGTCGTGTCATGCGGCTCGAAATGCTCGAAGGCCCGGTCGGGGACGGTCCGGCCGGAGCGCCGCAGCGCTGATTCCTCGCGCCGCTCGCCGTACGTCTCGGGCGGGCCCCAATGGACGTGGAAGCGGCCCTTCGTGTCGAGGCCGCCCATGTCGATGCACTCGATCGGGCAGGCCTGGGCGCACTGGAAGCAGGTCTCGCACTTGAGCGTGCCGTATTCGTCGTAGAGCAGCTGGAGCCGGCCGCGGAACTTCACCGCGACGTCCGGCTTCTCCTCCGGGTACCTGATCGTCGCCTTCGGCTCGAAGAATCGCAGCAGCGTCAGGCCCATGCCCTTCACGAGCCCGAGACCGGGAATGAAGCTCATCCGGCCGCTACCCGCCGACCACGGCGACCGCGATCGCGGTCACGAAGAGGTTGAGGAGCGCCGCCGGCAGGAGCCACTTCCAGGCGAAGCCCATGAGCTGGTCGATCCGAACCCGGGGCAGCGTCCCGCGCAGCCAGACGAACACGAACACGAGCGTGAAGGTCTTGCCGAGGAACCAGAACAGCCCGGCCACCCAGTCGAAGCTGATGTAGGCCCACAGGGACACGAGCCCGCCGGCGATGACGTTGAACAGGACGAACCCGATGATCAGCGCGACCCACCAGCGGGTCCTGCTTCGGAAGAGATAGACCGGCGCGGCCAGCACGAGCGTGCCGAGGAGCGGCACGACCGCGACGATCGCGAGGAGCCAGCCGCTCAACGATCCGAGGTCGATGGTCAGGGCGAAGTGCGGCAGGGTGAACGGCGCGTTCCAGCCGCCCATGTAGAGCACGACGGTGATCGCCGAGACGATGAACACGTTGATGTACTCGGCGAAGAAGAAGAACCCGAAGCGCATGCCCGAGTACTCCGTGGCGAAGCCGGCGACGATCTCCGAGTCGGCCTCGGTCAGGTCGAACGGGGTCCGGTTCGCCTCGGCCGTCGCGGCGATCACGAAAATGAGGAAGCCGAGCGGCTGGCGCAACGCGTACCAGTTCAGGGCCGAGCCCGACTGCTGCAACACGATCTGGTTCAGGCTGAGCGTGCCGGCGAGGATGATCAGGCCCACCACCGAGAGCGTCAGCGGAATCTCGTAGCTGACGATCTGCGCCGCGGAGCGAAGGCCGCCTAGCAATGAGTACTTGTTGAAGCTCGACCAGCCGCCCATCAGAAGCCCGACGACCGTCATGCCGCCGATCGCGAAGAAGTAGAGCAGGGCGAGATTGAAGTCCTGCGCGATCAGGCCCGGGGCGAACGGCAGCACCAGCGCCGAGAGCGCGCTCGCCCCGAACACGACGACGGGCGCCCACGTGAAGACGACCGAGTCCGCCTGTGTCGGGGTGAAGTCCTCCTTCATGAGGACCTTGAGCCCGTGGACGGTCGACAGCAGCGTGCCCCACGGCCCGACCCGATCCGGCCCGATCCGAAGGTTCATCAGGGCGATCACCTTCATCTCCATGTAGATGATCACGAACGCGATCAGTGGGGCGAGGAGCAGCAGGATCGTGGCGGCCGCCACGAACCGGACGATGCCGATGTTGAAGACGAGGATGTCGAGGATCGTGCCGCCGAACAGCAGGATCGTGACGACCAGCCCGATCGTCAGCACCGCGCCGAGCGGAATCAGGATGAACAGCGCCTTCCCGGGAACGGTCAGGCGATCCCAGGTGCGGGCGATCCCGGTCACGCCACGAGTCCCTGACCGCGGGCAGCGGGCAACGCCCGCATCGGCCGTCCGGGCGCGGTCATTTGTCGACCCCGCCCATGATGGGATCCAAGGAGGCCATGATCGCCATCGTGTCGGCAAGCAGGTGGCCGGGCAGGAGCGCGCCGACGGCCTGGAGATGGATGAAGCTCGGGTCGTGGATCTTGAGCCGGTAGGGCTGGTCCGTACCGTCGCTGATCGCGTAGGCGCCGTACATGCCGCGCGGGCCTTCGAGCGCGGCCCAGGCGCGGCCGGGCCGCGGCCGGATGAGGCGCGGGAGCTTGGCCATGATCGGCCCGTCGGGCATCTGCTCGAGGCACTGGTCGATGATCCGGAGGCTCTGCTTGACCTCCTCCATCCGGAGCAGGTAGCGGGCGAGCGAATCGCCCTCGGTCCGGGTCGGGATGTCGAAGTCGAGCTCGGGGTAGACCGAGTACGGATGGGCCCGTCGGACGTCGAAGGGGACGCCGGTGGCTCGCAGGTTCGGGCCGGTCATGCAGAGCTTCAGCGCGGTCTCGGTGTCGACGACTCCGAGGCCGCTCGCGCGGCGGACGAAGATCTCGTTCTCGTTGAGGAGGCGGGTGTTCGAGTCGATCTGGCCGGCCGCGCGGCTCATCCAGTCGCCGAGGCGGCTCATGAACTCGTGGTTCAGGTCGCCGTTGACGCCGCCGATCCGGAAGTAGTTGAAGAGCATCCGGGCTCCGGTCAGCGCGGCGAGCATCTCGACGATCTCGTCGCGCTCGATGAACGACCACAGGATCGGCGTCAGGCCACCCAGGTCGAGCGCGAACCAGCCCATGAAGAGCGCATGGCTCGCGATCCGGTTGAGCTCGCCCGAGAGCACCCGGATGTACTCGGCGCGGCGCGGGACGCGGACATCGAGCAGCTTCTCGTACGCCATGACGGGGCCCCACTCGCAGAACAGCGAGCTCACGTACTCGAGCGGGTCCAGGTGGCTGATCGTCTGGTGGTAGTCGGCGTTCTCGCACAGCTT
>DAINSJ010000186.1:0-3708 GCA_036741375.1 Candidatus Limnocylindrales bacterium | reverse complement strand
GAACCGCGCCGCTTCCCGGCGGTCGCTGATGCCGTCCGTGGAACCGGCTGTCCTTCGGCGAGCGCGCGGATCTCGGGCTCCTTGAGCGCCCGCGCCCGGCCCGACGGCAGGTCGCCGAGCCACACGGAGCCGATGCGGACGCGGGCCAGCCGGACGATCGGCACGCCGAGGGCGGCGAACATCCGGCGAAGCTGCCGCTTCCAGCCCTGCGTGAGCACGGCGCGGTACCAGACGAGGGCCCCGTCCGGCGCCGGATCGAGCGTCTCCGCGAGGTGTCGTGTCTCCCCCGCCGAGGCCGGCCGGAGTGGAGCGGCCAGGCGGGCAAGGCCTTCCTCCAGCCGGACGCCGGCTGCGATCTCCTTTTGCTGCTCCGGGGTCAGATCCACGCCCAGCCCGACGGCGTACTCCCGCTGAACGCCGAACCGCGGATGGAGGACCCGCTCGGCCCACTCACCGTCGTTCGTGAGGAACAACAGCCCCTCCGAATCGAGATCGAGGCGGCCCACGGGATAGAGCCGCGTCCCGTCCGGCACGAAGGCTGTCGGGATGAGGTCGAGAACGGTCGTCTCGGCGTGCCGATCGCGGGTCGTCGACGTCACGCCGGCAGGCTTGTGGAGCGCGACGTACGTTCGACCCACGCCGACACCGACCGGGACCCCATCGACCTCGATGACGGCGGCGGCCGGGTCGACCTTTTGACCGATCGTGGCGGTCCGCCCGTCGACGCGGACGCGACCGGCCAGGACGAGCGCCTCGCTCGCGCGTCGCGAGGCGACCCCCGCGTTCGCCAGGACCTTCTGGATTCGCTCCTCAGGCACGGGAGGTCAAGCGCCGGGCTCGGCCACGGCGAGCCGGCCTTCCTCGGCAAGTCGGGCCGCGACATCGACGTCGAGCGGCGGGAGGTCGTCGAGGGTCGTGAGCCCGAACCGCTCGAGGAACTCGAAGCCCGTTCCATACAGGATCGGTCGGCCGGGACCGTCGGACCGGCCGAGCTCCACGAGCAGGCGCCGATGCAGGAGGCTGCGGAGGGTGTAGTCCGAATCGACGCCGCGGATGCGCTCCACGGCCGAGCGCGTCACGGGCTGGCGGTAGGCGACGATCGCAAGCGTTTCGAGGCTCGCCGGCGACAGCCGAACGGCGTCGACGCCCACGTAGCGCGCGATGAGGGCGCCCGCCTCCGAGGCGGTTGCGAGCTCGACGCGATCCCCGGCCACGAGGACTCGGATGCCGCGATCCCGAAGCGAGACCTCGAGGTCACCCAGCAGCGCGTCGACCGTGGCGCGATCCACGCCCGTCAGCGTCACGATCTCGCGACGCGACAGCGGCCGCTCCGCCACGAAGAGGAGCGCCTCGAGCTGGGTCTCAGTCAGCTCGCCCGGGTCCTCGGTCACGCGAACGACTCCAGGGACTCGTCGAGCGGCGCCTCCTCGATGTCCTCGGCGATCCCGGCTGCTGTCCGCTCCTCGCGGGTCGTCCGGCGGGCCGTGATCGGGCCGAACGAGTCGGCCTGCTCGACGACGATCTCACGTCGCTTCATCAGCTCGAGCATCGCGAGGAACGTGACTGCGACGACGACCCGATCGCGAACACCGAGCAGGAGGTCCTGAAGCACGATCGTCGGGGCGCCCCGGAGCGCCTCGCGGATGAGCGAGGCGCGCTCGGTGAGCGTGATCGCCCGGGCGACGATCTCGGGCGGCGGCTCCGGATCGGGGATGATCCGGGCAAGGCCGGCGAGACCCGCGGCGAGGATCGCTGGGTCGAGCGGCGGGCCGTCGGCGGGTCGGGCACCGGCGAGGCCGGCGGCGAGGGCCGCGCTCGGCTCGCGCCGAAAGAGCCCGACGCGGGTATCCGCGATCGCCTGGAGCGCGGCCCCGGCGTCCCGGTAGGCGCGGTAGATGAGCAGGCGCGCCCGCAGCTCCTGCTCGGGATCCTCGCCTTCGTCCGGCATGGCGCCGGGCTCGAGGGTCGCCTGGCGCGGCAGCATCGCCCGGCTCTTGATGAGGATGAGCTGGCTCGCCACCGCCACGAACGTGCTGATGTTCCCGATGCGGTCTTCGTCGAGCGACCCAAGGGCGTCGAGGTAGGCCTCGGCGAGGGCTCCGAGCGGGACCGTCAGGATCTCGAGCCGGCGGGCCTCGATCAGCGAGAGCAGGAGGCCGAGCGGGCCCTCCCACTCCGCGAACTGGACGTGGGTCGACGTTTCGGGCCGGTGTCCGCTCCCGATCCGCACGGCCGGGCTCGTGGCCTCGATCACCTCAGTTGGCCTCGTCGGCGAGGCGCAGGCGCTCGCCGGCCTCGGGATCGCGCGGCGCGTCCTGCCAGCGGATCAGCTCAACGGTTCGCTCCGAGCAACCGGCTGCGGCGGCCATCTGGGCCGAGGTCTCGGCATGGGCCCGGAGGCGACCGAGCGACGCGGCCATCCCCGGCAGCGACGACACCGTCCGGCTGATCCAGTCGCCGTACGCCGCCGAGAGCGAGTAGATCACCCGCGGGAGGATCGACGTATCGCCCTTGCCGGCATCGTGCAGGAGCCCGGCAACGAGCACCTCGGGGTCCGTGACGCCGTCGACCCGAAGCGTCGCGACGACGTCGAGGCCATGCCGGCGATCGGCGATGTGCATCCCGTCGAAGATCTCGAGCTCGGCCGGACGCAGCCACTGGGCGGCCTCCGCTCGCTCCCGGGGCGACACCCGCGCCGTGAGGTGCCGGCGGGTCTGGCGGACCTTGCCCGCCCACCAGCCGATCGACCCCTCCTTCACACGCCGACCAGGAAGCCGAACAGCGGATTCAGGATCGCCGAGAAGATCAGCGTCAGGAGGGATCGGCCGCTGAAGATCGGGAAGATGAGGAGGATCAGGATCACGATGCCGTACTGGCTGAGGATGGGTCGCAGCTGCCAGGCCGTCTGGGGCGGGAGGAACGCGAACAGGACCGCCGAGCCGTCGAGGGGAGGGATCGGCAGCAGATTGAAGATCATCAGGATCAGGTTGATCTGCACGAAGAGGGCGAGGACCTCGGTCAGGAACCGGACGTCCATCCCCGAAACCAGGATGTAGCGCAGCGGGATCGCCCCGGCGATCGCCAGGACCAGGTTGGACAGCGGTCCGGCGGCGGCAACGATCGCCTCTCCCCAGCGGCCGCCCGAAAGGTTTCGCGGATTGACCGGCGTGGGCTTGGCCCAGCCGAAACCGAATCCGAGGAGGAGCACCGACACAGCGAGCATGACCCCGCCCATGGGATCGAAGTGGGCGAGCGGATTCAGCGTCAGCCGGCCGAACAGCCGGGCGGTGCTATCGCCGAGGCGATACGCGGCGAGCGCATGAGCGAACTCATGGATCGGGAACGCGACGAGGAGCATGACCGCGACAACGACGACGCCCGCGAAGACCTCTTCCGGGCTGGAGTTGGTCAGCATCAGAGCCGGCCGAGCAGGTCTTGTTTCTTGGCCTCGTACTCCTCGGGGCTGATCGCGCCTCGATCGCGAAGGTCGGCGAGGTTCCCGAGGGCGTTCGTGATCTCCTGGGCCGACAGGCTGGGCGTCGCGGGAGCCTGCGGGGCTACCGGCGCGGGCGCCGCGGCGGCGGGTGCTGACGCCGACACGGGCGAGAGCGGCGCGGCCCGCAACGGCGGCGCCGGGACCCTTGTGAACTCCTGCTCGAGGGAATGCTTCTCGTCGAGCATCGTCCGCTTGAACTGCGTGGCACCGGC
>DAINSJ010000185.1:1366-3720 GCA_036741375.1 Candidatus Limnocylindrales bacterium | reverse complement strand
GTCGGCGTCGGGACCCGCAGGCTGAAGCCGTCGAACTTGCCCTTGAGCTCCGGGATCACGAGCGCAAGGGCCTTCGCGGCCCCCGTCGTCGTCGGGATGATGTTCTGGCCGGCGGCGCGGGCCCGGCGCGGGTCCTTGTGGGCCACGTCGAGGATCCGCTGGTCGTTCGTGTAGCTGTGGATCGTGTTCATGAGCCCGCGCTCGATGCCGACGAGGTCGTTCACGACCTTCGCCGCCGGCGCGAGGCAGTTCGTCGTGCAGCTGGCATTGCTGATCACGTGGTGCACGGCCGGGTCGTAGCGGTCCTCGTTCACGCCGAGGACGATCGTGATGTCCTCGCCCTTTGCTGGCGCGCTGATGATCACCTTCTTCGCGCCGGCGGTGATGTGGGCTCGCGCCTTTTCCGCGTCGGTGAAGAGGCCGGTCGACTCGAGCACGATGTCGACGCCGAGGTCGCCCCAGGGCAGGGCGGCGGGATCCCGCTCCGTCAGCACGCGGATCTCGCGGCCGTCGATGATCAGGCTGTTGTCGGTGTGGTCGACAGTGCCCTTGTAGGCGCCGTAGGTCGAGTCGTGCTTGAAGAGCAGCGCGTTCATCGCCGTGTCGACGAGGTCGTTGACGGCCACGACCTCGAGATCGGGGGCGCGCTCGAGAACGGCCTTGAGCGACTGGCGGCCGATGCGGCCGAAACCATTGATACCGATGCGGACGGACATGGGTTACCTCCTGGGCGCTGCGACGACCGGCTCGGCCGGACGCGACGAAGCGGATGCGCTGCGATTGGGCTCGCGGGCCTCCGCGAGCCGGCTCGTGACGAGGGGATGGGCGCCGGCGAGCGAGACGTCGCCGCCGAGCGCTGCGGGGACGACCCGAACGTGGCGGGCGACGACCTCGAAGGCCTCGCTCGCGATGGCCGTGCGGATGGGGTCGAGCATCCGATCGCCATCGTGCTCGGCGATCGAGCCGCCGATCACGATGCGATGTGGGTTGAAAGCATTGACGTAGCCGACGCAGGCGGTGGCCATCGCCCGCCGGGCGCGCTCCATGAGCTCGACGCATGCGGGGTCGCCGGCGAGGGCACCCTCGGCAACGTCGCGTGCCGAGAGCTCGTCCGGGCTCGCCTGGGAACGGGCGCGGTCGGCGAGAAAGGGCGAGCGGCCGGCGATGACGAGCGCGCGGGCCTCGCGAGCGAGCGCCGTCCCGCTCGCGTACGCCTCGACGTGGCCGATGCCCCCGCAGCCGCAGCGCGGACCGTCCAGCGAGACGGGCACGTGCCCGAGCTCGCCGGCAAGGCCGTCCGGGCCGCGCAGGAGCTTGCCGGCGGTCATGATCGAGCCGCCGACGCCGGTCGAAACCGTCAGGTAGATGAAGTCGTCGCAGCCGTGTGCCGCGCCGAAGGCATGCTCCCCAAGGGCCGCGACGTTCGTGTCGCGATCGAGGTAGGCGGGCAGGTCAAGCGCGGTGGCCATCTCGAGGGCGATCGGGATGTCGCGGAACTCGGGACCGAGGTTCGGCGGCTCGACGATCAGCCCGCGAGCCGGGTCCACCGGGCCGGGCGAGGAGATACCGACGCCAACCAGGGCGCGGGCGACGCTCGCCGGGGCGTTCGTTCGGCTCGTCTCAAGCATCGCCCGGCAAGCTGCGACGATCGCGCCCGGTCCGGCGTGGGTCGGGGTCGCGGTCTCGGTGCGGGCAAGGCGCTCCCCGTCGGCCTGGACGACTGCGGCGCGGATTCGGGTCCCGCCGAGGTCGAGAGCGAGAACGGGGGGTAGTGACAGGACGGACCTCGAAGGTTCGAAGGGAATGTCCGACCAGTCTACCAAAGGGCCCGTTCCGCTCCGAGGCTCCGGACATGGAACGACCCCCGCCGAAGACCGACAGGGGTCGCTTCTGAGTTGAGCCGTCGTTCAGCTCGCGGTTCAGGCGAGGTCAGGCCAAGGCGGCGTCGAGCACGAGAGCGAACGCACTTCGAACGTGCGTGAGCGATCGCGCGGAGACGCCAACGCGGGCCTGACCCGCATGAAGCGCGAGCGGAGAATCAGCCGCCGATCTTGAAGACCTTGGTGCCGCACTTCGGACAGGTGCCCTGAAGCGCCGGCTTGCCGTTCTTCATCGTGATCATCTGTGGGTTCTGGACTTCGACTTTCATCTTGTCCTTGACGCAGTAGGCCTGAGCCATGAGTTCGAAACCTCCTCGAGCTCCGTGTGCGCCCCGGGCTCGTGCCCGCGGTCGCGCTTCTGCCTTAGATACCGAGCGACGGTCGCCATCGATCCGTCGCTGCTTCTCGCTTGCGGCGGTCCATGTCGGCGAGGATCAGGAGGCTTTCGAGCCCCGTCTCCACGCAGGCCGCTTC
>DAINSJ010000185.1:0-1266 GCA_036741375.1 Candidatus Limnocylindrales bacterium | reverse complement strand
GCTTCGTGATCGCGAGGATCTCGGCGATCACGATCTCGACGTTGTCGGTCCCGATGCCGGTGGAGACGATCGAAACCGGGAGCCCGCGATACACGCCGCTCGCGGACACAAACTCACGATGCTGGTGCTCGCGGTCGATTCGGTCGAGCCGCTGAGCGATCTTGGGGGTTCGATCTGGATCGCCGGGGAGGAGGATGTACTCGGCCAGCTCTCCGGGACCGAGTCCGATGTGATATTGCCGCTCCCCTTCCGGGAGCGCGACGCGGAGGTCCGCGTTCGGCAAGAGCTGCTCTCCTCCCCGATTGCCCGCGGTTGCGAGCTTCGTTCAAGCGTAGTCGTGGCTTCGAACGAGCGTCAAGCACGTTCACGTTCGATTCCGGTCGGCCTGAGCGTGGCGAGCCGGGCGACGATGACCGCGCGGAGGCGTTGCCGGGCCCTGCGGCGGCGGATCACGGTGACCACGAGCGACAGGATCGAGAGCCCAGCCATCGCGGCGATGCTCCAGGTTTCGGGTCCACCGACGAGGCCACCGGCCGCCGTCAGGCGTGGGTCTGAGGGTTGTGCGGTCCCGCCGGTGGGTGACGCGCCCGTGACGACGACGGGGATGGCCTGTCCGAGATCACCGACGCGCACGACGCCCGTGGCCCCGTCGACGATCACGACGTTCGCATCATCGAGCTGCTCCACGCGGCCGGTCGCCGCGATCGCATCGCCTGTTCGGAGGTACGGGAGGAGCTCGACAGCGTCGCCGCGGAAGACGAGATGGGCGGTGGCGCTGCCGTCGTCGAGGTCGACGCCGTCGGCCGCGACGGCCGCAACCAGCCCGCCGACCCGCACCTGCGCTCCGAGGTGCTCGCCGAGGGCGGCGAGGTCCGTATCGGGCGTGACGTCGAAGACGCCGGTCGTCGCGTTCGGCGCGCCGGATCCGCCACCACCGCTGCCGTTGCTCGCATTGCTCCCGCCGCTCCCCGAGCCGCCCGAGCCTGTTGGCACCGAAGTTGTCAGATCCGCGCCAGACCGAGGCAGGACGGCGAACCGTCGATCGGTCGCGGTTGGGTACGGCCGCTTCACGATCCCGATGACGGTCACCGAGGCGCCTTCCTCGAGACGCGTTGACGGGATGCCTGCTCCGGCCTGGCCGAGGATGGGAACGCGGGCCTCCTTCGAGCCGGCGAGCGCCACCTCCGCGCGCCACCGATCGCCGAACCGCTCGACCTTCGTGATCGTCCCGGAGATCCGGACGAGCCGCCACTCGTCCGCTTGGCC
>DAINSJ010000184.1:0-3762 GCA_036741375.1 Candidatus Limnocylindrales bacterium | reverse complement strand
GCCATGATCCCGGAGACCCAATACGCGCGACTCGGCGGCCTCCACGTGGCTTTGTGAGCCAGCGGGGTAGCCAGAAAGCGTAGTCTCGAACTCTACGGTTCCACGACCTACAGCGAATGAGGCCTCGAGACTGCCCGTGAAGGTCATCTCGGAGCTGCCGACGGGCACGCTTACCTTCCTGTTCAGCGACATCGAGGGGAGCACGCGCCTCCTGCAATCGCTCGGCGAGCGCTATCCCGACGTCCTCGAGACCCACCAGCGACTGCTCCGGGAGGCGTTCGGTGCGCACGCGGGAACGGTTGTCGGGACCGAGGGCGACTCGTTCTTCGTCGTCTTCCCCGACGTGCACGAGGCGCTCGCCGCCGCGGTCGCGAGCCAGCGCGCCCTCGAGGATCGCGAGTGGCCGGAGGGCGCCCGCGTCAAGGTACGGATGGGTCTCCACACCGGCGAGGGGCGCCTGGGAGGCGATAACTACGTCGGCCTCGACGTGCATCGAGCCGCCCGGATCGCGGCAGCCGGCCGGGGCGGGCAGCTCCTCGTCTCCGAAACGACGCGGAGCCTCGTCCAGGACGCCCTCCCGGATGACGTGACCCTCCGCGACCTCGGGGACCACCGGCTCCGTGACCTCGAGCGCCCGGAGCGCCTGTACCAGGTCGTGATCCCCGGCCTTCCGGCCGACTTTCCGCCGATCCGCTCGGCCGAGCCGCGACTCGGCAACCTCCCGACGCCACTCACGAGCTTCGTCGGCCGGGAGCGAGCGCTCCGCGATGTGAAGGACCTGGTGTCGCGCTCGAAGCTCGTCACGCTCACGGGCCCGGGCGGGACCGGCAAGACGAGCCTTGCCCTGCGCGCCGCCGCCGACCTCCAGGCCGAGATGGAGGACGGGGCATTTCTTGTCCGGCTCGGATCGATCTCCGATCCTGCTCTCGTGATCCCCACGATCGCGCAGGCCCTTGGGGTCGCCGAGCAATCTGACCATCGGCCGATGGAACTCCTGATCGAGCATCTCCGGGCGAAGAACGTCCTCCTCGTGCTCGACAACTTCGAGCAGCTCATGGCGGCAACCGAGCAAGTGGGGGAGCTGCTCGCGCTGACCCCCCGGGTCCGGACCCTTGCGACCAGCCGGGAACCCCTCGGCCTGCGGGGCGAGCAGCAGTACCCGGTGCCGCCGCTGGAGACGCCCGATCTCGCCAGCCTGCCGTCGCTCGATCGACTCGCCCGCTATGAGGCGGTGTCGTTGTTCGTCGAACGGGCGGCCGCGGTCCGCCCGGGCTTCGAGCTCACGACGGAGAACGCCGCGGCGATCGCCGAGATCTGCGCCCGGCTCGACGGTCTACCGCTGGCGATCGAGCTCGCCGCGGCCACGACAAAGATCCTGAATCCCGCGGCCCTGCTCGCGCGCCTGGTGCAGCGGCTTCCACTGCTGGGCGGCGCTTCCCGGGACGTGCCGGGACGACAGCGCACGCTGCGGGACACGATCGCCTGGAGTCACGACCTCCTCAGCGACCGGGAGCGCGCGCTGTTTGCCCGCCTCTCCGTCTTCGCGGGCGGGTTCACCCTCGCGGCCGCCGAGTCGGTATGTGACGACGCACTCGGCGACACGTTCGAGGGCGTGGCGTCGCTCGTGAACAAGAGCCTCCTCCGCCAGATCGAAACGACGGCCCAGGATCCCCGGTTCGCGATGCTCGGGACGATTCGGGAGTTCGCGGCCGACCAACTGGCGGCCGGCGGTCAGGAGGAGGCGATCGAGCGCAGCCATGCCGAGTATTTCCTCGCGCTCGCCGAAGGGGCCGAGCCCGAGCTCACGGGCTCCCGGTCAGCCGGCTTTCTCGACGCCCTCGCCGCGGACGACAACAACCTCCGCGCGGCGCTCGATCGCGCCACCGCGCGGGGCTGGCTCGACATTGCGCTCCGGCTCGGGGCCGCGCTGTGGCGGTTCTGGCAGATGCGGGGGCACCTGCGAGAGGGGAGCGAGCGCCTCGCCCGCCTCCTTGCTCTCCCGGGCGTCGACGGCCATCCGGCGGCCCTCACCCGAGCGCTCGGTGCGGCCGGGAGCGTGGCCTACTGGATGGGCAACTTCCCCGCGGCCCAGGTCTCATACCAGCGCGCCGTGGACCTCAGCCGCGAGACCGGCGACGCAGGGGCGGTAGGGGAGGCCCTCTACAACCTGGCCTTTGCATTCCACCCCCAGGGCGAGGATGAGGAGGCGTCTGCCCTCCTGAATGAAGCCGCGTCCCTGTTCCGGGAGGCCGGGGATCGGGGCGGCCGCGCGAAGGCGTTATGGGGACTGGCAGGCATGATCGAGGAGGACGACGCTGCCGCCATGGCCATGTCGCTGGAGGCGCTGGGGATCTTCCAGGAGCTGGGCGACCGGTTCCACGAAGGATGGGCGCTCCGGGGTGTCGCGATCAAAGCGAGAAGTCTCGGTCAGATCGACGAGTCACGGGTTCGGCTCGCCCAGGGCATGGAGATCTTCCGCGAGGCAGGCGATCTCTCAGCCATGGTCCTGTTTCTCGGAAGCTTCGCCGACCTGGCTGCCTTCGAGGGTGACATCGAGCGGGCCCTGCGCCTGGACGGGGCGGCGGCCGCGTCTCGCGACGCCACGGACGCGGGACTCGCGGAGTGGGTCGGGGCCATCGAGGAGCGGCAGCGACTCGTGGAGCGGATCGCGACCGACGCGGACGCGGCCCGGCTGTGGGCGGAGGGCCAGGCGATGAGCGTCGACGAGGCCGTGGCGTACGCGCTGACACCGCCCGCCGCCGCGGCTGATTGACCAGGGATCCATTCGGTGCCCGGACCCGAGGCTTGAGCACAGCGTCTACCTGCGCGTGCTCGGGAAGCCGTTTCCGCAGCTCTGGCGCGAGTGGATCGACTAACTTGACTAATCTAGACTAACTCCTTACGCTCCGGGGCATGGCGGAGCAGGTGAACATCCACGCCGCGAAGACGCACCTCTCGCGCCTCATCGAGCGCGTCGAGGCAGGGGAGGAGATCGTCATCGCCCGGGCGGGTCGGCCCGTGGCCATGCTCGTCCCGCTTAACTGGACGCGTGGACCGGAGCGATCCAGAGCGCCCGATGGACCCCGCAGGCAGACGGCGGAGGCTCTCGCGCCGTACGGCTCGCCGAGCAGCCAGGCCCCGGTCCCGAGCGACGTCGACGTTCTGCCCGCGATCGTCGGCCGGATCGTGCGGCTCTTCGATCCCGGACGGATCGTGCTCTTTGGCTCCAGGGCCCGCGGGACGGCGACCGCTGACAGCGACTACGACATCCTGGTCCTGCTCGCCCATGTCGAAAACCGGCGGGACGCACGGATCGCGATCCACCGATCGTTGGCCGACCTCGAGGTGCCGGTCGACATTGTCGTGGCGGTGCCTGCGGATGTGGCGCCGAACCGGCGCGGGCCGCGCGGCATCACGCAATGGGCATCCGAGCAGGGTCGTGTGGTCTATGAGCGCGCCTGATCCCGACAGCGCGATCGCTTGGTTCCAGGTCGCGCTAGGCGATCTCCTGGCCGCGCGGGCGTTGGTCGCTCACGCCGGCCTTCCCTCCCGCCCGGTGGCTGCCCTGGCCCAGCAGGCTGCCGAGAAGGCCATCAAAGCGGCGATCGCGTTTGCCGGAACGGATCCGCCCCGGACCCACGATCTTGTCGCTCTGTCCGCCGGACTTCGCGCGCGTGGCCTGTCGATCCCTGAGTCGGTCGACCTCGCCGAGCTCACGGACGGCCTTCGTACCGGACGCTATCCCGATCCCGACGAACCATC
>DAINSJ010000183.1:0-3776 GCA_036741375.1 Candidatus Limnocylindrales bacterium | reverse complement strand
TTCTGCATCGGCCGAACGCTCCGCACGAACGAGGAAGGCGTGCGGCAGCTGGCGGCGCTGGTCGATGGCGACGTGCGCGTCTTCGACGTCCCGTACTGGCGCGGGCCCGCCGAGCTCGTCCACCTGATGTCGGTCATCTCGCCCGTCGCCGACGACCTCGCCGTCGTTTACATGCCGCTTCTGCCCGTCGGGCTGTGGCGGCTGCTTGGCGAGCTCGGGATCCGGATGGTCGAGGTGCCCGAGGAGGAGTACCTCACCCTCGGCCCCAACGTCCTCGCCGTCCGACCCGGCGTCGTCATCCTCGCCGCGGGCAACCCACGGACCGAGGCAGCCCTCGTCGCGGCCGGTTGCGAGGTCCACACCTACGCTGCCACGGAGATCGGCGTCAACGGCACCGGCGGCCCGACCTGTATGACCCGCCCGATCCTGCGTGGCTGACGGGCCGGCCGTCGGCGGCCCAGCCATCGACGCCGAGCGCATCGAGCGCGATCTCCGGACGCTGATCCGGATCCCGTCGATCACGGGCTCCGAGGCGGCGGTCCAGGACGAGGTCGAGCGGCTGTTCGGCGAGGCCGGCCTCACGACCGAGCGCCTCGAGCCCGATCTGGTCGCGCTCGCCCGCGACGATCCCGACTGGCCCGGGGCCGAGATGCCACGTGACGACCTTCCGATCGTCGTCGGCCGGATTGGCCGCCGTGGCGGGCGACGCGTCCTCCTGGTCGGCCACGTGGACGTCGTGCCGCCCGGCGATCCCGGGACGTGGACGGTGGATCCATGGGGCGCCGAGGTGCGCGACGGGCGCGTCTACGGCCGCGGCGCATGCGACATGAAGGGCGGGGTCGCGGCGATCCTCGGAGCTGTGCGGGCGGTCGTCGCGGCGGGCCTCGCAGACGAGCTCGACGGCGAGATCCTCGTCGCCAGCGTGCCCTCCGAGGAGGATGGCGGGCAGGGGATGCTCGCTGCGATCCGGGCCGGCGTGACGGGCGACCTCGCAATCATCACCGAGCCGACCGGTCTCGAGATCGTCGTGGCCCACGCCGGCGCGATCACGTTCCGCCTCACCGTGCCCGGCCGCGCCGCGCATGCGTCGGTCAGGCGCGAGGGCGTCTCTGCGCTCGACAACCTCGGCCTGCTCGTGCGCGCGCTCGGGGTCGACGAGGAGCGCCGCAACGCAAGCGAGACCGACCTGTTGATGACGGTCCTCGGGCTGCCGTACCCGACGATCGTGGGGAAGGTAGCGGGCGGGGAGTGGGCATCGACGGTCATGGATCGCATCGTCGCGGAGGGGCGCTACGGCGTCCGGCTCGGCCAGACCTGGCGCGAGGCCGAGGTCGACCTCCGCCGCTGCGTCGCCGAGGCCTGCGCGGCAGATCCGTTCCTGCGCGAGCATCCGGCGACCGTCGAGATCACCGGTGGGCGTTTCTCCTCGGCGCGGATCGCATCGGACCATCCATTGCCGGTGGGTCTTGCCGATGCCGCCGAGGCCGCACTCGGGCGACGTCCGTCGATGATTGGCGAGCCGTACGGCGCCGACATGCGGCTCCTCGTCAACGAGGGCGGCACGCCGACGGTGATGTTCGGCCCAGGCGACGTCCGCGTGGCTCACTCGGCCGACGAGTACGTGCCGCTCGCCGAGGTCGTGGAATGCGCGCGGACCCTCGCGGCGTGGTTGGTGCGGGAGCTCGGGCCAGCGGCGTAGACGGATCGTCGCCGGCGCGAGAAAGGCGGTCGGACCCGGTCGAGGTTCTCCGAGTCGAATTTCTCCCGGACACCACGCCGGGTGGCACTAACGAGCGTGGCGCCCGTCGGGCGTAGTTCTGGGACGGCCCGCTGGCCGGATTTCATCCCGGCGCGACCGTGGCTCGGGACAAAATCGATCGTGACCACAGGGTGGCCGGCTTGTCGGGGTCGGCTGGGCCACGCGAACGCCACCGCGCGTGGCGTCTGGCGATTCTTGACCGGCAGGAGCGCCGGGCCCGAGCGCCGAGCGGTTACTGGCGCCGGGCGGTCACGGGAACAGCGCGTCGAGGGCTTCGCTGAACACGACGCTGTGGCGATCGACATCCGATTCGGTCGTCGCCGGCGACATCAGGGCCATGTTGTGGAACGGCGTCATGAGGATGCCGCGGTTCATCGCCCAGAGATGAAGGAACCGCTCGAGCTCGAAGTCGGCGTGCGCGGCCTGCTCGGCGCCGTCTTTTGGCGCAGCCGGCATGAAGTGGTACTCCGCCCGCGCGCCGAGTCGGGTGACGCTCCATGGGACGCCGTGGGCCGCGATCGCATCGGTGACGCCGCGCTCCCAGCGTTCGGCCAGGGGAATCATCTGCTCGAACGCCGCCGCGGTGAGGACCTCGCCGAGCGTCGCCCGGATTGCGGCCATCGATAGCGCGTAACCGGCGAGCGTCCCGCCGATCCCGCCGACGTCCGAATCCTCGAGCGTGATGTGCGCGCCGAGCCGCTCGGCGACGTCAGCGCTCATCCCGTAGGTGCCCGCCGGAATTCCGCCCCCGATCGTCTTGCCGATAACGAGCATGTCCGGCTCGAGGCCGAGGGCGCCGGTGACGCCGCCGGGTCCGGCGCAGATCGTGTGGGTCTCGTCGTTGATGAGGATCGTGCCGGTCCGCCGGGTGATCTCGCGCACGCCTTCGAGATAGCCGGGCGCCGGCAGCACGATCCCGACATTGGTCAGCGCGGGCTCGATGAGCAGGGCAGCGACCTGGCGGTCGTCCAATGCGCGCTCGAGCGCGGGGAGATCGTTGAACGGCACGACGCGGGTCGTCAGGGCCGGGTCGACCGGCGGTCCGAGATTGCCGCGCCGGGCCACGACGCGGCCGCCGTCGAGCACGGCGAACGTCTCGTCGACGCTGCCGTGATAGCAGTAGTCGTGGACCGCAATCAGTGGCCGGCCGGTGATCTCGCGGGCGATCCGGATCGAGAATCGGTTCGCGTCGGTCGCGGTGATCGTGAACTGCCAGAGCGGCAGGCCGAAGCGGCGGGTCAGCTCCTCGCCGACCCAGATCGCGTCCTCGGTCGGGAGCATGTGGGTGATCCCGCGACGGAGCTGGCGCTCGACCGCGGCAACCGTCGCGCCCGGGCCATGGCCGGCCATCGCGCCGGTGTCGCCGAGGCTGAAGTCGATGTAGTCGTGGCCGTCGGCGTCACGGAGGTGGGCGCCGTCGGCCGCCTCGATGAACGGCGGGAACGGCCCGGCCCACTTGACCATCCAGTTCATGGGGACGCCGTCGACGAGGGATCTCGTGGCCCGCTCGTGCAGCTCGCGGGATCGAGGATGCCGCTCGACGAAGGCGGCGGTCTCGGCGGCCATCAGCCGGCCGAGGTGGGCGCGGTCGACCGTGGTCACATGGCCGACTGTATCGGGTTGGCGGAGGCGCCGAGTGGGTCGGCGCGGCGCCGGTTAGTTCAGGCGGCGCTGGAACGCGCAGACGGGGCAGGTCGCCATCCCGCGCTCGACGTCGAGCTCGAGGAAGCTGGCGCAGCCGTTCGTGCTGCAGAAGAGCCGCTGGCTGGTGCCTGCCGAGCGACGGCGGAGCCGGCGCATGGAGGCAGACCGTCCGACGACGGAGGTATGGAATGTTCGCGTAAGCATGTGCTCGTTGATCCTTCTTGCCGCGATCCCCTGGGCGGATTGGGCCCTGGGTGGCGGTCCTGGTTGCTCAGCGTCGTGTGATGGGCGACGGAGCCTGTTGTTGCGTGCCGTTGGTTGGAAGCGGGAGCGAGTCGGTCCGGTTTCGTGAACTCGGTCGATGCTCAGACCT
>DAINSJ010000182.1:0-3779 GCA_036741375.1 Candidatus Limnocylindrales bacterium | reverse complement strand
TTCGCGATCGCCGCCTCGACCAGGCCCTCCCGGAGCCCGATCCGGAGGTCGCCCGAGATGACGCGGACGATCCCCCGGGCGGTCTTCGGCTCCGAGCGCGCCAGGAGCGAGGCGAGCAGGGCGGCCTTTCGAGCCGGCCCTGACGCCGCCTCGATCGCCTCGAAGGTCGCGGCCACCTCGACGAGCGAGGGCGAGCCGGCGGGATCGGGCGCGTGGCCGGCCTTCTCCAGGACGTCCCCGACGGCGAGACCGAGATCCGAGAACCGGTCATAGGCGGCACCGAGCTCGGCCCGGTCCACGCCAGCGATCTCCGCGACGGCGGTTGCGATCGCGGCCCAGCCGATGCCGGTCGAGCGCTGGTCGGCTTCGGGAAACGGTCGTCCGGTGAGGAAGACGACCGCGATGGGCAGCTCGTCCTGGGCGAGAGTCCGCAGATACTCGGCGAGAAGGCCGGTCTTCTCGGAGGTTCGCGTCGTCGCGGCGACGCGCTCGGCGAGGTCGCTCCAGCGCCGCATGCGGGCGATGGTATACCGTGCCTCCGTGGCCGGCGGCGGATGGTTTCCCGATCGAATCGAGGGTGATCTCGTCACCCTGCGCCGGCACTTGCCGGGCAACGTCACGGCCTTCCGGCGCTGGTATTCCGACGCGGAGGTCGCGCGCCTTGCGCGCTACCAGGACGCGCCGATGCGCGAGGACGAGATCACCCGCTACTTCCAGGTCCGAGCCCTTGGGCCGGACTCGATGACGATGGCGATCCACGAGCGGGCGACCGATCGCCTGATCGGGACCTGCGCGTTCAGCCAGCTCGACGGCGACAACGGCTCGGCGATGTACCACATCACGATCGGCGAGAAGGACGCGTGGGGCCACGGCTTCGGCACCGAGGCGACCCGCCTGATGCTCGGCCACGCCTTCGGGACGCTTGGGCTGCACCGGATCGCGCTCGCGGTCTTCGAGTTCAACGAGCGCGCGATCCGGGCCTACACGACCTGCGGGTTCGTCATCGAGGGCCGGGCGCGCGAGTCGATCTGGCGCGACGGCCGCTGGTGGGACGAGCTGTCGATGAGCGTCCTCGCGTCCGAGTGGCGGGCGCGTGAGGGCGCGAGCGATGGGAGAGGCGCGACCTCGGGTGCGGGCGCCGGGGGCGCGAGCGGCGAGCCGCGCGATATCCGGTCCGGCGGCAAGCCGCGGGTCGCGAGTGGCGCGGGCTGGTTCGGACGCCGCTCGTAGTGGCGAGCACTGGCCCGCGGGCCGAGGCGGCACGGCGCGAGATTCGCGAATTGATCGAGGCGAAGGGCCATGTCGTCGACAACGCCCGCGCCGCGATGGCTCGCCTCGATGCGGCCTTCGAGTCTGGCGACCTTCAGCGGACCCCGGAGCTGATGCTGTTCCTCTCGGACCTCGCGCCGGCGCTCGAGCAGGACGAGGGCCAGAAGCTCGGCGGCAAGAGCTCCGAGGCAGCTCGCTTCATCCTCCGCGCCGTCGACCGAGAGCTCGACAACGCCTGAGACCGGAACTCGCGCCGCTACGGTTGCGAATTCAACGCCGGCACCGTACCGTCCCCGGATCGGCGATGGCGTCCGCCGAGGCGCAGTTCGCGCCTGAACCGCCCACTCGGGCTGATGGCTCCTGACTGACAACAGCCAGGGGCCACGCATGGCCCGGGAAGGGTCCGCTCGATGGACAACGCCAACCTCATCGCCGCCCTCTGGGTCGGACTCGCCCTCATCGCGAGCCTCTTGTCAATCCGAATCGGGATCTCGGTCGCCCTGATCGAAATCGTCGTCGGCGTCGCGGGCGGGAATTTCCTCGGCCTCCATACGACCACATGGATCGACTTTCTCGCCTCGTTCGGCGCGGTATTGCTGACGTTCCTGGCCGGCGCCGAGATCGATCCGGACTCGCTCCGGCGACATCTGCGCCCCAGCCTCGTGATCGGCGGCATCAGCTTCGCGATACCGTTCGTCGCGGCCTTTGCGGTCGCGTACTTCCTCCTCGGCTGGACGCTCGCGGCGTCAGAGATCGCGGGTCTCGCGCTGTCGACGACGTCGGTCGCCGTGGTCTATGCCGTCATGATCGAGTCCGGCCTTGCGAGCCAGGAGATCGGCAAGCTCATCCTCGCGGCCTGTTTCGTCACGGATCTCGGGACCGTGCTCTTTCTCGGGATCCTGTTCGCGAACTTCGACCCGCTGCTGCTCGCCTTCGTGATCGCAACGGCGGCTGCGGTCGTCCTCGCGCCCCGGGCGATGCGGATTCTCGTCGCCCGCGTCCCGAATCGGGTGTCGGAGCCCGAGCTCAAATTCCTGTTCGTGATCCTGCTGGGGCTCGGCGGCTTTGCCCAGGTTGCCGGGAGCGAGGCAGTCCTGCCGGCGTACCTCCTCGGGCTCGCGCTTGCCGGCGTCTTCGTGGCTGATCGAGTGCTCGTCAACCGCATGCGGGCGACGGCCTTCGCGTTGCTGACGCCGTTCTATTTCCTCAAGGCCGGTTCCCTCGTCTCGCTCCCGGTCATCGTCACGGGAGCCGGCCTCATCGCCCTGTTCCTCGGCGTGAAGCTCGCGGCGAAGCTCATCGGTGTCTGGCCGGCTGCTCGGGCCTTTGGGCTGAAGACTCGCGACGCGAACTACACGACGCTCCTCATGTCGACCGGGCTGACCTTCGGGACGATCGCGGCATTGTTCGGACTCACCCACGGCTTCATCGACCAGGCCACCTACACGATCCTCGTGACGGTTGTGATCCTGAGCGCCGTCGTGCCGACCGTCCTCGCGACGACATTCTTCGAGCCCGAGCCACCGTTTGCAGAGGCCCTCGAGGACTTCGAAGCCGCAGAGGGGATCGACGCCGGACCACGAATCAGGCGTGCACCATCCCCCGGCACGATCAACGATGGGGCTTGACTCTCGACCTGCCCGAGGGTCCACGATGGGCGCATGGCAACGGATGAGGGCCCCGACGAGCTGATCCCGATCGGGGGCTTCGCGCGCCTGGCGGGGCTTTCGATCGGCGCGCTCCGTCACTACGACGAGCTCGGGATCCTGCAGCCCGCGGACGTGGACCGGTTCACCGCCTACCGGCGCTACCGGCGCGACCAGCTGGAAACCGCCCGAACGATCCGGCGCCTGCGCGACCTCGAGCTGCCGATCGATGAGATCCGGACGGTCCTTGCCGCCGACGACCCGGCCGAGCAGCGCCGGCGCATTGCCGACCATCGGGCTCGCATCGAGGCTCGCTCGAACCGCCTCCATCTCGTCCTGCATCACCTGAGCCAGATCAGCACCGGAAAGGAGCACCTCGTGCCCGACCAAGCCGCCGACCCCGGCGAACTCGACGCAGCCACCCATCGACGCCTCGGCGTCGATCTCTTCAACCACACCTGGACGCTCATCGAGAAGGCCGACCGCACCCCGGCCGAGACCGACGAGATGATCCACGCGGCCCACGCCTCGCGATACCACTGGTCGAAGGCGGGGACGACGGCCAACCTCGGCCGCGGGGAGTGGCAATGCTCGCGCGTCTACGCGACCCTCGGGCGCGGCGAGCCGGCGGTGTGGCATGCGCGACGTTGCGTCGAATACTCCGAGGCCGCCGCGGCGGCCGGCGAGGCGGAATCCTGGGATGTACCGTCCTCATACGAAGCGATGGCCCGGGCGCTGGCCGTCGCCGGCGAGCGCGCCGCCGCCGAGGAGTGGCGATCCCGCGCCCGTGCCGCGGTCGCCGCGATCTCGGAGCCCGAGGACCGCCAGATCATCGAGCAGGACCTCGCGACGCTGCCGCTCTGA
>DAINSJ010000181.1:0-3786 GCA_036741375.1 Candidatus Limnocylindrales bacterium | reverse complement strand
ACGCTCTCGCCGAGCTGGGGCATCGTCACCTTGGCCACTGGTCTGCTCCTTCGCTCGGACGCTGCCAGGAGGTCCGCTGGTCAGGACGCCGGTTCGTCGTTGCGTAGTGTCGCGCATCCGGGTCGGCCGCGCCGCGATCCGATTGGATTCGAATTGGTAGCCGGCGGGCTGCGAGCTCAGTAGGCGGCGAGCTTCCGGACGCCGTCCGCGATCTTCTCGGGGTTGACCATGAACCAGTCCTCGAGGACGTGGTTGTACGGCACGCCGGGGACGTCCGGGCCGGCGACCCGCGAGACCGGCCCGTCGAGGTAGTCGAACGCCTCCTCGGCAACGATCGCCGAGATCTCGGCGCCGTAGCCGAGGAATCGGTTGTCCTCGTAGACGATGAGGCACTTGCCAGTCTTGCGAACCGAGCCCAGAACGGTCTCCTTGTCGAGCGGGCGGAGCGTCCGAAGGTCGACGACCTCGACGCTGATCCCCTCCTCCGCCACGACGTCGGCGGCCTCGAGCGCGTAATGGGCCATCAGCCCGTACGCCACCACGGTGATCTGCGTCCCAGGATGCGTGATCGCCGCGCTCCCGAGCGGCACGACGTAATCGGTGTCGGGAACGTCGCCGCGGACCGAGCGGTACATCTTCTTGTGCTCGAAGTAGAGCACCGGATCGTTGTCACGGATGGCGGACCGGAGGAGGCCCTTCGCGTCGTATGGGGTCGACGGGATCACGATCTTGAGGCCCGGCACATGGGCGAAGAACGCCTCGACTGACTGGCTGTGATAGAGCGCCCCGTGGACGCCGCCGCCATAGGGGGCTCGAACGGTCATCGGCACGGAGAAGCCGTTGTTGGAGCGGTAGCGCAATCGGGCCGCCTCGGAGACCAGCTGGTTGAACGCGGGCATGATGAAGTCCGCGAACTGAATCTCGGCGACCGGCCGGATGCCGTTCATCGCGGCCCCGATCGAGGCGCCGATGATCATCGACTCGCTCAGCGGGGTGTCGATGACCCGGTCGTCGCCGAACTCGGCCCACAGGCCGTCGGTCGCGAGGAAGACCCCGCCCTTCACGCCGACGTCCTCGCCCAGGACGATGATCGATTCGTCGCGCCGCATCTCCTCGAAGAGGGTCTCCCGGATGGCCTCGATGAACGTCTTGAGGGCCATCTAGCCGGTGGCTCCCTCAGCGGCCGAGCGATCGTCGGGATCGCCGTGGCCTTCGAGACCATGGCCCTTGCCGAACCCCCAGGTCGGCGGGGTCTCCGAAGGCCAGTCCTCGGCGTAGACCCATTTCATCGCGGTGGCCGGATCCGGATCGGCGGCGTTCTCCGAGTACTCGGTGGCTTCCTCGACCTCGACCTTGATCTCGGCGGCGATCGTTGCCTCGAGCTCCTCGGACAGGACGCCCGCCTCACGGAGCTGGTCCCGGAAGCGCGGCAGGGCGTCGTTCGACTGGAGCTCCGCAAGCTCCTTCGCCTCCCGGTACTTCGTCTGCTGGTCGTCGGATGAGTGGCCGGTGAGGCGGATGACCTTCGCCTCGATCAGCGTTGGGCCGTCGCCACGCCGCGCCCGGTCGACCGCCTCCTTCGCGACCCGGTAGCACTCAAGGACGTTCGAGCCATCGACGACGATGCCGGGCATCCCATAACCCGCGGCACGGATGGCGACGTCCGCGACGGCCATCTGCTTCGACATCGGGACGCTGATCGCCCAGCCGTTGTTCTCGACCACGAGGATGAACGGCAGCTTGTGGACGCCGGCGAAATTGAGGCCCTCGTGGAAGTCGCCCTGGTTTGCGCTTCCCTCACCCATCGAGCTCATTGCGACCTGGCCCGTCTTCCGGATCTTCGCTGCGAGGGCGATGCCGATCGCGTGGAGCATCTGGGTCGCGACCGGCGACGAGAGCGATACCAGGTTGTTCGCGACCGAGCCGTAGTGGCCCGGCATCTGCCGGCCGCCCGACGAGGGATCGATCGCCTTCGCGTACTGCGCGGTCAGGATGTCCCGGGCCGACATTCCGAACGTCAGGCAGGTCCCGATCGAGCGGTAGAACGGCGCGATCCAGTCCTTGTGCTTCTCGAGTGGCCAGGCGATGCCGACCTCGGCGCCCTCGTGGCCCTGGCCGCTGATCACGAACGGGATCCGGCCGGCCCGATTGAGGATCCACATCCGCTCGTCGACCGCGCGCGCGAGGGCGATCGTGCGATACATCCCGACGAGGTCCTCGTCGGTGAGGCCGACCGAGGCGGCAAGATCCGAGACGCCGGCCTTCGCGGCGGCCGTCTTCGCGGGCGCCGTCTTCGCAGGCGCCGTCTTCGCGGGCGCCGCCTTCGCCGCGACCTTCTTCGTCGCCGCCATCAGAAGTTGATCGCGCGGCCGTCGACCGCCAGGGCCGCCTCGGCGAGCACCTCGCTCAGCGTCGGGTGGGCGTGGGTCGTGCCGCCGATCTCCCACGGCGTTGCCTCGAGCTGGAACGCGAGCGACGCCTCGGCGACGAGATCGACCGCGTGCGGCCCGATGAGGTGGACCCCGAGCGTCTCGTCGTTGTCCTTGCGGGCGATCACCTTCGCGAAGCCCTCGTACTCGCCGCCGATGACCGCCTTCGCGATCGCCTGGAACGGCACCTTGCCGACCTTGTAGTCGATCTCCTTTTCCTGGCACTGCTGTTCGGAGAGCCCGATCGATGCAATCTCCGGTCGGCAATACGTGGCCTTCGGCTGCTGGATGTAGTCGATCGGGTGCACGTCCTTGTCGCCGGCGATGTTGTGGGCCGCGATGATTCCCTCGTGCCCCGCCGTGTGGGCGAGCATCACCCCGCCGACGACGTCGCCGATCGCGTAGAGGTGCTGATCGTGGGTCCGCATGCGGCCGTCGACCTTGATGAAACCCTTCTCGAGCTCGGCCCGGGTGCTATCGAGGCCGATGTCCTCTACGTTCGGCGCCCGCCCGGCGGCGACGAGCATCAGCTCAGCCGTGATCTCGCCGGCCTCCTTGCCCTCCGGCCCGACCATCGCCTTCACCCCGGTCTTCGATGCCTTGACGCTCGGGATGTCGAGGCGGGCGTTCGTCATGACGGTGATGCCGCGACGGCTGAAGCTCCGTTCGAGGGCCTGGCTGATCTCGCGATCCTCGGCGGGGACGATGGCGGGCAGGTACTCGAGGAGCGTGACCTTCACGCCGAGGTCGTGGTACAGCGAGGCGAACTCGACCCCGACCGCCCCGGCCCCGACGACGATGACGTCCTTCGGCAGCGAGTCGGCGAGGAGGGCCTCGTCCGAGGTGATGATCCGCTTGCCGTCGATCTCCAGACCCGGCAGCGACTTGACCCGGGACCCCGTGGCGATGATCACGTCGGTGCCACGCAGGACGCGCTCCCCTCCCCCGCCGGGCGTGCCGTCCTCACCGGTCATCTTGACCTTCACGGTCGTCGCACCGTCCAGGCGGCCGCGGCCCTGGATCCAGGCGACCTTGTTCTTGTCGACGAGGCTCTTGAGCCCGGTCCAGAGGCGCTTCACGACCTGGTCGCGGCGGGCTGCCATGCGGGCGTAGTCAATGACCGGATCGCCGGTCTCGATCCCGAACTCCTGGGCATGCCGGATGCGCTCGACGAACGAGGCCGACTCGAGCAGGGCCTTCGTCGGGATGCAGCCCGAGTGGAGGCAGGTCCCGCCGATCTTGGCGTCGTCGACGAGAGCGACCTTCAGCCCGAGCTGGGCCGCCCGGAACGCGGCGGTGTAGCCACCGGTGCCCGCGCCGAGGACGACGAGATCGAAGTCGTTGGAGGAGCCGACGG
>DAINSJ010000180.1:0-3801 GCA_036741375.1 Candidatus Limnocylindrales bacterium | reverse complement strand
TCTGGGCGCCCGGTGTCGAGCGCTGGCTCGAGGTCTCGTCGTGCTCGAACTTCCGCGACTACCAGGCTCGCCGGATGGCGATCCGCTTCCGTCCCGAGCCGGGCGCGAAACCCGAGCTCGTCCACACGTTGAATGGATCCGGCCTCGCCCTGCCCCGCACCGTGGCGGCGATCCTGGAGACGTACCAGCGCCCCGATGGCGGCGTGGACATCCCGGAGGTCCTCCGGCCCTACATGGGCGTCGACACGATCGATCCGCCAGCCTGACCGTGGTCGACCTGGGGATCGACCTGCCCGCGGGTCATACGCTCGTCTCGCTCGCGGAACGGCCGGACCTGATCCGCCCGATGAGCCGCTTCAACGGGTCCGTCTGGCCGACGTTCATGCTCCAGGACGCCGTGGCCGACAGCCACTGGCACCACTTCGACGAGGACTTCCCCGAGTTCCAGCTCGTCCTCCTCGACGCCGCCGGCGAGATCGCCGCGACGAACAACAGCGCCCCGATCGCCTGGGATGGAACGGACGACGGCCTGCCCGATGGCTGGGACGACCAGGTCGTCCGGACGGTCCGGGACCTGCTCGACGGCACCGCGGTTGACACGCTCGGCGCGATCCAGATCGTCGTCGATCCCGCTCGGCGGGGGAGCCGCCTCGGGGGCGCGATGGTCCAGGTGATGCAGGCCAACGCCCGGCCACGCGGCTATCGCGCCGTCATTGCCTGCGTTCGGCCGACCGAGAAGGACCGCTTTCCGCTCATCCCGATCGAGCGTTACGCGTTCTGGGCCCGCCCCGACGGCCTGCCGTTCGATGCGTGGATCCGGCTTCACGTCCGGCTGGGGGCTCGCGTCGTCCGCGGATCGCCGCGGGCGATGACGATCCGCGGCTCGGTCGCCGACTGGGAGGGCTGGACCAGGACGACCTTCCCCGGCACGGGCGACTTCATCCTGCCGTTCGCCGCAGCCCCGATCCACATCGATCGCGAAGCCGACGAAGGCGTCTATTACGACCCGAACGTATGGGTGGTCCACCCGCTTTCGTGATCGCCGCTTCCGAAAGTCCGGCCCCTCCTGCTTGGTATCCTCCCCGCGGAGAGGTGCCGGAGCGGTTGAACGGTCCTGTCTTGAAAACAGGTGTGCGCAAGCACCGTGGGTTCGAATCCCACCCTCTCCGCCAGGATCAGAACGACCTTCTCAACGGCCTTCCGACCCGACGACGCCGACCACGCCACAGCCACCACGACGGCCACTCGAGACCTGCGTCTCCGCAGCTCGCGGTCCCTTGGCGGCTGGCCCCGGCCAACCCGGCCCGGTTACCGTGGGCGCATAGGCGCACCGGAGCAGGAAGGGGTTGTCGTGAAGCTCATCAACACCGACGGGCTCGTGTTCATCGGAACCGGATCGGAGTGGTTCTGGACGGCGCTGAGTGGGATCATCCTCGTCGTCACGTTCCTCGCCATCTACCGCCAGCTCCGGCTGCAGGCACACGCAAGCGCCATCGAGCAGCTCGAGGAGATGGATCGCGTGGGGGAGTCGGAGCGGTTCGGTCAGTCCGCAGTCGAGACTCTGATTGCGCTCCGCGACGGTGCGGACCCCGCGGTCCTTCCAGACGGGGCGGAAGACGTGGTGGCGGGCGCCTGGGAGAAGTTCGCGACCCTGGCCCGGGCCGGCCACCGAGATACCAAGCTGCTCTGGCAGTCGAACCCCAGGGGTGCTCAGGTGTGGTGGGGGCTGCTCGCACCGTCGACCCGAAAGTGGCGAGCCGAGTCAGGCAGCCCAACGTACCTCCAGGACTTCGAGTGGCTGGCCGGGGTCATGGCGGAGTTGGACCGGCGAGCGGGCAGGCCGGCCGTTACCCCTGCCTTTGTCACGAGCCGTATTGACGGGATGCTCGCCCACCACCAGAAGGCGATCCGGGTCGCGCAGGCGCTCCGGACCGTCATCCTCGTATCGCCGGACGCGGTCAGCGTCGCGCAATCCCCGGCACCGGCGGCGCCGTCGGTGTCAGCCCCGCAGGCGGCAAAGGGCTGATCTCGAGGCCGGTCCCGTGGGAGCCGCCGATGAGCCGTCGCTGAGCGCCACCGGGTAGCGTCGACGTAGAGGGGCAGTCAGCGAGCCGGAGGCTCCAGGGCCGGCATTCGAGATCGCGCCGCGGATAGCGTCGAGCTGCTCCGATGAGGCAGGTCAGCGGCTGCGGTCTCTACGGAATGATGACCGCGCGGCCCTGGATCCGTCCCTCCCGGAGATCCTCGATCGCATCGTTGATCGCATCGAGCGGGTACGTCCGCGTGGTCACTGTGACCATCCCACGTTCGGCGAGGGCGATGAGCTCAACGAGCTCGTTGTGCGTGCCGATGAGGGAGCCGCCGATGCTCAACTCTCCGATGACGAGGTCGGCTGTCGGGATCTGGAGCGTTCCTCCGTACCCGACGATGAGGTACGTCCCTCGCCGCGCGAGCATGCTCAGGGCCTCACCCGGCGTGGTCCCATCGCCGACGAAATCGAGGACGACGTTCGCACCCCGGCCCGCCGTGGCATCGCGAACGGCCTTGACATGTGTCCCGTCGGCCAACACCACGAGATGCGACCCCAACGTCTTGGCCAGCGCGAGGGCGGCCTCCGACCGGTCGACGACCACGACCTCTGCCGCCGTCATCGCTCGGAGCAGCTGGATCGCGATATGACCCAGGCCGCCCGCACCGAGCACGACGACCGTGGATCCGGGCGGCAGCAGGGCGACCGAACGCCTGACGGCACGGTATGCGGCCAGCCCACCGTCGGCGAGCCCCGCGACCGCGGCCGGCGCCCGCGATGGGCCGAGCTTCACGATTGACCGGGCGGTCGTGGCGACAAACTCGGCGAAGCCGCCGTCCACCGTCGTGCCCGCGAACTGGAAACGCTCGCAGTGCTGGTCCACCCCCTCGCGACACGCTCGACAGAAGCCGCACGACACGAACGGGAGCAGGATCACGGGTTCCCCGGGCTGGAGATCGATCACACCCGGGCCGACCGCATGCACCCAGCCTGCCGTCTCGTGCCCAATCACGTATGGGAGAGGTTTGGCGAGTTCGCGAAACACTCCGTCGATGACATGCAGGTCCGTGCGGCACAGCCCCGCGCCGCCGACGCGAACGAGGACATCGAAGGGCCCGGTCACGACGGGCTCGGCGATCTCCTCGACGATCGGCGGCTCGCCGTATGCGTGGAGTCGAGCAGCCTTCACGTCGTCGCTCCTACGCCGGCGTCAGAGCGCCGCCGCACCCGCGTCGGCGATCTCCTGGTCCTGCTCGACGCTGCCGCCGCTGATTCCGACCGCTCCGACGACCTTCTCATCACGGACGAGGGGCACACCGCCGGCGAAGATCACGATGCGACCACCGGCCGCGTCGGCAAAGCCGAACAGAGGCTGTCCCGGCTGCGTCAGGTCCGCGAGCACCTTCGACGGGAGGCCGAAGGCCGCCGCGGTGAACGCCTTGTTCGCCGAGACAATCAGCGTTCCGAAGCGCGCCCCGTCCATCCGACTCTGGGCACGGACGTGGCCGCCGCCGTCGACGACCGTGATCGTGTCGGCACACCCGAGCTCAACCGCCCTGGCCTCCGCAGCAGCCATAACGCGCCGCGCATCGTCGAGCGTCAACATCGCCATCGGGTGATCTCCTCGCTTCTGGACCAGTGGCCGTCCTCGCGGAGAGCGGGCGGTCCGCGGTGGTCAACGATCGGTGGAGTATGGCCCGCCCCGCACCCCTTGATCGCCCCGCCACGACGGGGTGCGAGGCGCAACAGGCGATACGGGGCCGATACACGCG
>DAINSJ010000179.1:0-3821 GCA_036741375.1 Candidatus Limnocylindrales bacterium | reverse complement strand
ACCACCTGGAACTGGGGGTCGACGACCGCGAGCTGGACGAGCGCCTCGACGACGTGCCCCGGCCACGGGGTTGGGAGCGGTCCGGAGCCGGGCGTCGTCCCGAACGGAAGAACCGTGGTGCCGGCGGGTGAAGCTGTCGTCGATGTGCCGCTGCACGCCACGACGACGAAGAGCAGGGTCCCGATAGACACGCGGAGCGCAGCCCAGCGCCGCCGTCGACCGAGCGAGGCCTCCTCCAGAGAGCGGAGCCTCATCCCTCGACGGCGGTGGCCGTCGCGACGACGTCCTGGTTGGCGACGGTGTCGCGGACGGTCGTGTCGCTGATCTCCTCGGAGAAATGGCAGGCCGCCGTGTGACTCGCGCCTTCGATGACGCGGAGCGCTGGATCCTCGGTGGTGCATCGTTCGGGCTTGCCGAGCTGCTCGTAGAGCCAGCAGCGGGTGTGGAATCGGCAACCGGCGGGTGGCGCCGCCGGAGACGGCACGTCGCCCTTCAGGACGAGCCGCTTTCGACGCTTTCGCGGGTCCGCGTCGGGGATCGCGGAGAGCAGGGCGATCGTATATGGATGCCGCGCGTTGCGATAGAGCTGCTCGACCGTCCCGAGCTCGACGATGCGACCGAGATACATGACGGCGATCCGGTCGCTGAAGTACTCGACGACCGAGAGGTTGTGGCTGATGAACAGGTACGTCAGGTTGAAGTCGCGCTTGAGGTCGAGGAGCAGGTTCAGGACCTGGCTCTGGATCGACACGTCGAGGGCGGAGACGGGCTCGTCGCAGACCACGAAATCGGGGGTCAGGGCCAGGGCTCGCGCGATCCCGATCCGCTGTCGCTGGCCACCGGAGAACTCGTGCGGGTAGCGCCGGGTGTAGTCGCGCCGGAGGCCGACGATCTCGAGGGAGTCCTCGACGCGCTTGTCCCGCTCGGCCCGGTTCGTGACGCCCTGGGCGAGGAGTCCCTCGCCGATGATGTCGCTGACCGGCATCCTCGGGTTCAGGGAGCCGAACGGGTCCTGGAAGATGATCTGCATCCGCCGGCGCAGCGGCCGCATGTCCGCGGGGTCGACATCGCCAAGCTCGTAACCGTCGAAGATGACCTTGCCGTCGGTCGGCGGGGTCAGCTGGAGCAGCGTCCGGCCGAGCGTCGTCTTGCCGCAGCCGGACTCGCCCACCACGGCGAAGACCTCGCCCGGGAAGACGTCGAAGTCGACGCCATCGACCGCGTAGATCGTGCCGATGTTGCGACGCAGGACGCCGCCGAGGATCGGGAAGTGCTTCTTGAGGCCCCGCACCGAGACGAGGGCCTCGCCGGCCGGCCGCTCCACCTCCGCGGCCTGGATCTCGCTCAGCGCGGTGACGACCGGGGTGAGCCCACCCGTCTCGGCGACGAGCTTCTCGGCCACTTCCCGCTCGTGCGACGCGTCGCCCGATGTGAACCACGAGATGCCGCGGAACAGGTTCCAGAGGAGCGGCACGCCGAGGAGCAGGAAGAACGCGGCGAGGGTGTACGTCCCGAAGGCGATATTGCCGCGGCCTGCGGCCGCGAGGGATTCGCCGGCGGAGATTCCGGCAGTGGCGCTCGGTGATTCACCCGCAACCGGCGAACCGACAGCGGCCGGCGACGCCGCCACGAGGGTCGCGCCCGGCGATGCGCCGAGTCCGCTCGCTCCGGGTGAAGCGGTCGCGGCACCCGACCCGTTCACGACAGACAGGATGAGGAACAGCGCCCCGCCGACGAGGACGACGCCAATGAGGATGGCGAGCGCGAGCGACCACATTCGGCGGTCGCGGAAGCCCCTCGTCGCCAGATAGGCCCCGGCGCTGACGACGTACGCCGGCCAGATCGTGACGATCAGATCCGGCCCCGAGTGGAAGACGAGCGACAGAAAGAACACGGACAGGACGAGCGCGATGACCAGCGACGGAATCGTGATGAGGATCGACCGGGCCTGGAGGATGTTCCGGTTCGGGCGTGGCCGGAGCCGTCCCTTGATCGCCGACGTGGCCGGGGCGTCGCCGCTCGCTGTCGCCATCTGCGTCGCTTCGCTCCTCAGCGGTCGTCGGTCGGGAACGCCCGGCCGACCTGCATGGCCTTCTCGTGGGCCTCCAGCGCGGCCGGCAGGCGCGATGCCCCCTCGGGCGTGTAGAGGTGGCAGCGGGCCTCCCGTCCGGAGGTGCCGATCGGATAGAGGTCGGGCTTGACCTGCTGGCAGCGCTCCCAGTGGTAGGGACAGCGCGGCTCGAATCGACAGGCCGGCGGCAGGTTGAAGATGTTCGGGACCGTGCCTTTGATCGCCGAGAGCTTGCCGCCGCGCTTGTCGACCGACGGGATCGACTCGATGAGACCCATCGTGTAGGGCGCTCGCGGCTCGACGAGCACATCCAGGACAGTCCCCTGCTCGACGATCTCGCCGGTGTACATCACGATGACGTCATCGACCATCTCGGCGACGACGCCGAGGTCGTGGGTGATCAGCAGGAGCGCCGAGTCCGTTCGATCCTGGATCGTCTTGAGGAGCTCCAGGATCTGGGCCTGGATCGTGACGTCGAGGGCGGTCGTCGGCTCGTCCGCGATCAGCAGCTTCGGCTCGCACGACAGGGCCATCGCGATCATGACGCGCTGGCGCATGCCGCCGGACATCTCGTGGGGATACTGCTTCACCCGCCGCTCGGGACTCGGGATGCCGACGAGCTGGAGGCTCTCGATCGCCCGGTCCATCGCCGCGCGCTTGCTCACCTTCTTGTGGTTGACGACCTGCTCGGCGATCTGGTCGCCAACGGTGAACACCGGGTTCAGGCTCGTGAGCGGCTCCTGGAAGATCATCGCCATGTCGTTGCCGCGGATCTTGCGGACCTCGTCGAGCGGGATGCCCAGGATCTCGCGACCGTCGAACCAGACCTCGCTCGCCGGGTCGATGGAGGCGGGCGGGATATCGAGCAGGCGCATGATCGTGAGCGCGGTCACGCTCTTGCCGGAACCCGACTCGCCGACGATCCCGAGTGTCTCGCCGCGCTTGAGCGAGAACGAGATGTTGTCGACCGCGGGCACGACACCATCGAGGACCTTGAAGGACGTCTTCAGGTTTCGGACCTCGAGCAGCACCTCACGCGGGGGAGGTGCGCCGCGAGGGACTTCCGCGCTGAGAACCTCCGCCGTCATGCGCGGCTTCTCGGGTCGAAGGCGTCACGCAGACCGTCGCCGACGAAGTTGACGGCGAGGACGGCCAGGATGATCGCCAGGCCCGGGAAGAGGGGCCACCACCAGTTGCCCTGGGCAATGAAGGACAGCGCGTTCGACAGGACGTTGCCCCACGTGGGCGTCGACGGGTTGATCCCGAAGCCGAGGAAGCTCACGAACGCCTCGCCGCTGATGTTCGCCCCGACCAGCAGCGACGCGATGACGATGATCGGGCTCAGGGCGTTCGGCAGGATGTGCTTGAAGATGATTCGCCGATCGGAGACGCCCACCGCGCGGGCGGCCTCGACGAACTCCCGTTCGCGAATGGACAGGAAGAGGCTGCGAACGAGCCGGCTCACCCCCATCCAGCTGAACAGCCCGAAGACGAGGATGATCGCCCAGACGTTGTCGCCGGCGCCCTTGAAGAACCGGGCGACGACGAGGATGACGAACAGCAGCGGCAGGCTCAGCATGACGTCGACGAGCCGCATGAGCAGGTTGTCGACGAAGCCGCCGACGTAGCCGGCCACCGCGCCGACGATCGTGCCGATGATCACGCCGATCGCCATGCTCGTGAAGCCCAGGAACAGCGAGGTCCGGGCGCCGTTGACGACGAGCATGAGCACGTCGGTCTGGAGGCCGCC
>DAINSJ010000178.1:2295-3821 GCA_036741375.1 Candidatus Limnocylindrales bacterium | reverse complement strand
TGTTCCATTCGGTGATTCCTCCTTGCTGTCACAGTATCTGCGCATGGCAAGTGACCCGCTGTTCCGACGCGCGAGTGAGCTCGCGCAGGCCTACCTCGACTCGGTCGACGAGCGGCCGGTGGCCCCGCCCGTCGATCTCGAAGGGCTCCGATCCGGGCTTGGTCGGCCGATCATCGAGGCCGGCAGCGACCCGACCGCCGTCATCGAGTGGCTCGCCGACGCCGTGGAGCCAGGGCTCGTCGCGAGTGCCGGCCCGCGTTACTTCGGATTCGTCATGGGCGGCAGCAGCCCGACGGCGCTCGCGGCGGACTGGCTGACCTCGGCCTGGGACCAGAACGCGGGGCTGTTCGTGCGATCCCCCGCGGCCGCCGTCGCGGAGGAGACCGCGGGCGCGCGGCTGCTCGAGCTGTTCGGCCTTCCGGTCGGGGCCGGCCTCGGGTTCACGAGCGGCGGCACGATGGCGAACTTCACGGCCCTCGCCGCGGCTCGCCATGCGGTCCTGCTGGCTGAAGGATGGGACGTCGAGGAACGCGGCCTGATCGGGGTCCCCGAGATCCACGCTGTCGCCGGCGAGGAGTCGCACATCACCGTGTACGGCGCCTTCCAGATGCTCGGGCTGGGGCGCGGCCGCGTTCACCGCGTCGCGACTGATGACCAGGGCCGGATGCGGCCCGACGCGCTGCGGGCCGTGCTTGAAGGGCTGCGCGGACCGACGATCGTCTCGGCCCAGGCCGGAAACGTGAACACGGGATCCTTCGATCCTCTGCCCGAGATCGCGGCCGCGGTTCGCGAGCACGGCGGCTGGCTGCACGTCGACGGGGCGATCGGGCTGTGGGCCGCGGTCTCGCCCGAGCTGCGCCATCTAACCGCCGGTCTCGAGCTCGCCGATTCATGGACGACCGACGCGCACAAGTGGCTCAACGTGCCCTACGACTCCGGCCTCGTGTTCGTCCGCGACGCGGAGGCGCATCGCGCCGCGATGTCGTTCGGCGGGCACTCGCTCGTGGAGCACGTCGAGGGCGGCCGAGACCCCTATGACTGGGTCCCGGAATCGTCACGTCGGGCGCGGGGTTTCGTGGTCCTCGCCGCGCTGCACGCCCTGGGCACCGCCGGGCTGCCGCAGCTCATCGAGCGCTGCTGCCGGCTCGCGCGACGAATGGCGGATCGGCTCGGCACGGCGGCGGGCGCCGAGATCCTCAACGACGTCGTGCTGAACCAGATCCTCGTCCGCTTCACGCCATCGTTCGGAAGCCATGGCGCCGCTGGCTCCGACGTTGCCGATGGCGACGCCTTCACCCGCGACGTCATTCGGCGCGTCCAGGAGGACGGCACCTGCTGGCTCGGCGGCCGCACCTGGCACGGGCTGGGCACGATGCGGATCTCGATCACGAGCTGGAACACGACCGAAGCCGACATCGACCGGTCCGCCGAGGCGATCCTCCGCTGTGCCGCCGCGGCCGCTCACGCGTGGGATCCGAGAGCGCGCCCCTAGGCACGTCGGCCGCGGGGCGCCCGTTCCCGCGGAG
>DAINSJ010000178.1:0-2195 GCA_036741375.1 Candidatus Limnocylindrales bacterium | reverse complement strand
CGCGGGGCGCCCGTTCCCGCGGAGCCGCGGGGCCATGAGCCGATCGTACGGGCGCCGATGCGTCGCTCCGGTGCTTGTCTCGGCGCGCGGCGGCCCGTACGCTGCCACGCGATGCATCGTCCCCACCTGCTCGCTGCCCTTGTGCTCGCCTGCCTTGCGCTGGCGCTGCCGATCGCGCATGGCGGCGCCGTGTCCTCGGTCCGGGCGATGGGCGCGCTGCCGGCCTGCCGCTATGACGACATCCTCACCGCGCCGCGGCGCTACGTGGACTGGCAGGAAACCCTCGTCGACCCGATCCTGCGGGTCCCGAGCACCTACGCGCCGCCCGATCTGGTCTCGACGGGCACCGCGGGGATCCCGGGTGGCGGCAGCATCCGGGCGATCGTCATCGGCGACCTCCGGGCGATGGCCGACGCGGCGCGCGCCGCGGGCGCCCCGATCGCGGTCGCCAGCGCCTACCGCAGTTACGCGACCCAGAAGGTCACGTTCCAGGGCTGGGTGAACGCACTCGGCTACAACCAGGCGCTCAAGGTGTCGGCGCGGCCAGGCCACTCCGAGCACCAGCTCGGTCTCGCGATCGACTTCAAGAGCGAGCCCGGCGGAGCGCCATGGAACGGCGTCGACTGGGCGACGACGCCCGCGGGAGCGTGGATGAAGGCGAACGCGTGGCAATACGGCTGGGTCATCAGCTACCCGAGGAACAAGCTCTCGACCGTCTGCTACGCCTATGAGCCGTGGCACTACCGGTACGTGGGCCGGGACCTCGCAACGAGGATCCATGACTCCGGCCTGACGACCCGAGCGTTCCTCTGGGCGAACTTCACGACGGCGTATGTCGGGCCAGCTCCGAGCGGCACGCCGCCGCCCTCGAAGCCACCGGCCAGCCCGCTACCCAGCGCGACCCCGGCAGCAACCATCGGACCCTCGATCGCCCCGAGCCCGACAGCGACCGCTGACGCATCGCCAACCGAAGCGCCGACGATGGCACCGGCTCCCACGGCCTCGCCCATGCTCGCGCCAACCCCGGCCGGAATCACCGATTCACCGACGACGATCGCGCTCGTCGTCGTGGGAATCGGCCTGGTCATCGTGATCGGGGGCGGTCTGCTCCTCTCCACCCGGAGACGCGGCGCGGGCTAACGCCTATGGCCAATCTGGGCCATGACCGGCGTACCGCAGACATCACCGCACCGCACACCTAGCCTGCAAGCCATGCCCTCCGCCAGTCGGTTCGCGGTTCCGATCGTCCTCGCCCTGCTGCTCGTGACGCTGATCCCCGCCGGCGTGGGTTTCGCCGATGCCGCGACGTCCCGCTGGGCGGCCAACTGCGCGGTCAACGTCCGCGTCCGACCGACCACGCTCTCGACCCGCAAGGCCGTGATCGCAACGAACACGCTCGTGACCGTCAGTGGAAGGGTGTCCGGCGGCGCATACCTGACCACGTGCCGAAAATCCGTTTCCGGAGCCTCCTGGCTCGCGATCACCGCGATCGGCGGCCGGAGCGTCAGCTCGATGTTCGGGGTCAAGGTCGTCTATGCGGCCAGCGCCCTGTTCCGGTCGACCGCCCCTTCGACGGCCCCGGCGACGGCCAGCGGCCCGGTCTACGGCATCGACATCTCGCGCTGGAACGGGCCCGTTGACTTCGCCAAGGTCCGAGCATCGGGCAAGCGGTTCGTCATCGCCAAGGCCACCGAGGGCCGTCTCTACACCGACGACGCCTACGCCCGCAATCGATCGGGCGCGATGGCGGCCGGCCTGGCGTTCACGGCCTATCACTTCGCCCACCCCGACCGAACGCGAGCCGATGCGACACTCGAGGCTGACCACTTCGTCGCCGTGGCCGGCCTGCGCCACGGCATGCTCATCCCGGCCCTCGACCTCGAGAGCGGCCAGCTCCTCGGAACCACGGCCCTCCAGGCCTGGGTGAAGACGTGGCTCGGGCGCGTCTCCATCCGCCTCGGCGTGAAGCCGATCATCTACACGACGCCTGGGTTCTGGCAGGCCTACATGGGCAACACAAGCTGGTTCGCCGACCACGGCTATCGGGTGGTCTGGGTCGCACACTGGGAGGCGAGATCACCGGCCACGCCTGCGGGCAACTGGGGCGGCCATGCCTGGACGTTCTGGCAGTACTCCAGCTGCGGCAAGGTGCCGGGAATCTCGGGCTGCGTGGACCTCGACCGCTTCGGCGGGAC
>DAINSJ010000177.1:0-3847 GCA_036741375.1 Candidatus Limnocylindrales bacterium | reverse complement strand
CCGGAGGACCTCGAGAACGCGCTTCGGATCGCCGGGATCCGGGACTCGGTGATCCTCGAGACGCGACCTGGCCGGATCGAGGCGATCGTCCTGGCGCCCGGCGCGGGAGCGATTCCCTCGAGCGGCGAGGCGCTCGTCTTCGATCCCGTGTCGCCGCCTGCGGAGCTGCGGGCGACGCTGGACACCGCCGTACGAGCCGCGAACGCATCGCTGGGTCCGAATCAGCGCATCGCCGGCTGGCGCCTGTGGCCCGAGTCGGACTTTCCCCGGACCCATACCCTAAAGGTGAAGCGGGATCGAGTGCGCGCGTGGGCGGCAGTCGAGGCGTCCCTGCCGACCGGGGCCGGCTGATCGGCCGATCGACCGACTGGGTCAGCCCGGGATCGGGACCGCCGTGCCGACCTGCGCCAGCGCCAGGTCGATCGCCGGCGTGTTCTGGTCGGGCGAGTTCGCGGGCGACCACCAGAAGAACACCGCCGTGCTGCCGAGGACTCGCAGGGTGAATCGGGCGTCGATGCCGAACTGGACGCGCCCCGGACCGCTCGAGATGTAGGCCGCCTGGTCGTTCGCGGCTGTGAGCGCGGCCTGGGGGGAGGCGAACGCGTACAGGGTGATGAAGCCGTGGGCGGGATCTGCCGGCAAGATCACCTGGATGACGCTCCGCGGCGCGGCCGCGAACAACGGGCCTTCTGCGGGTCGGTAGGAGACCGGCGCGTCCACGACCTGGAGGCGCTCGACCAAGAGGGCATTCGTGACGGAGGCGCGCGTGGCGGCCGTCGCCCCACCGACCGGCGCCGGGGTGAACCCGAGCGGCGGGAAGGCCGGCTGGAGGGTCGCACTGGCGGAGCAGCCGGCGAGGACCGCGATCACCGCGAGGACGAGCGCGAACTGAGGCTGGCCCCAGGCCTTCGTCCTCATCCGGGGGGCCAGCTGAACGACCGCCCACCCATGAGGTGAAAGTGCAGATGGTCGATCGTCTGGCCGCCCCAGGTTCCGACGTTCGTCACCACCCGGTAGCCCTGCTCGGCGATCCCCTCGGATCTCGCGAGGCCGGCCGCGAGCGCGAACACGTGACCGAGCAGCGGGCCATCGTCGTCGGTCAGGTCGGCGGCCGACGGGATGTGCTCGCGCGGCAGGAGGAGGATGTGGGTCGGGGCGCGCGGCGCGATGTCCCGGATCGCGATCGCGCGGTCGTCCTCCTGGACCTTCGTGGACGCGAGCTCGCCGGCCACGATTCGGCAGAAGAGGCAGTCCGGATCGCGCGACGCGCGCCCGCCGCTCATCGGCCCATCACCGGCCGCTCACCACAGGAACGGCTTCGTGCTCATCAGGAAACCGACGCCCCCGATGAGGCCGGCCATAAGGTACGAGAGGTAGCGCTGCCGGTGGGCTCGGATGGCCCATGTCGCCGCGTCTCCGGACCCTCGGAGGCCCACGAGCGCTCGAAGCGCCGGGCGCTGGACGAAGAATGCGAGGACGAGGTTGACGCCGTAGATCGCGAGGGCCAGCAGCAGCCACGGCCGGGAGAGTAGGTCGAAGCCGAGGGCCGCAAGGAACCCGACGCCCGTCACGGCGAGGCCAAGCCCGATGATCGGCGTGCCCCGCGTCTGGAGCGTCAGGAGCACCCCGCCCCCGGGTTCGCCGGAAGCGCCCGCGGCGGCCGAGCGGCGGCGCAACGCGAACGGCAGCAGCAGCGACGGGCCGAGCAACGCCAGCGCGAGCGCGACATGGACGGCAATGAGGAGCGGCAGGAGGCTGGGCACCAGGCGATTGTAGAGGCGGGTCCTTTCGCGATCGCCGGGGGACTCCCTCGAGCGTCCGCGGTCGGGCGGGCGCTCCCGTGGCGATTGTTGGCGTGGCGGCCGTTGAGGAGGCCGGCCTTCCCGTGAGGCGTTCATCAAGCGGTCGGTCACGCGGGATGTGCGTCAGCGCCTTTCCACGTCACGTGAACAAGGTTCGGGCGATTTCAGTGGCCCACCCGACAGGACCCTCGCCAGGACCCGAACGCGGGCCAACGCAGAGGCAAGCCGTGCGTTCGACTGTGCCTGTCCCGGCCTCGTCGGGCGCCTACGAACCTCGGCGCCGTTCTGGGCTTCGGCTCGCCGCGTCGGAGGCGGTCTATTGGAACGGAGCTGTCCACGTGATGTGAAAACCTGCGAGAGAGAGCGCGCGCGGGAATCGCGCCCGAGGTCGCGGCCTCAGGCCTCGGTCGCACCGAGGGTCAAGCGCGCGTGCCTGCGAGCGCGACCCATTCGTCCTCGGCCCAGCGGTCGGTTACGGCAAGACCGGCGCCGATGAACGCCTCGCGAAGGGCAGCCTCGCGGTCCGCGAAGATCCCCGACACGAGCCATCGGCCGTCTGGCGTGAGCTCCCCCGCGAGATCACCGGCGAGCGCGATGAGCACTGACGCGATCAGGTTCGCGATGACGAGGGCATACGGCCCGTCGTCGCTCGGCAGGCTCCCGAGCCTTGGCCGGATCTGCCGGGTGAGCCGGTTCCGTCGCGCGTTCGCGGCCGTCACGTCGATCGCTATCGGGTCGATGTCGACCGCAGTGACAGAGCGAGCCCCCAGACGCGCCGCGGCGATCGACAGGATGCCGGACCCGCAGCCGACATCGAGGGCTCGGCCTCCGTCCAGCGCGCCCGCATCCGCCAGCGCCTCGAGGCCCTTGAGGCAGAGGCGCGTCGTCGGGTGGAGGCCGGTCCCGAACGCCATGCCGGGATCGAGGGCGAGCACGATCTCGTCGCCGCTCGCCCGGTGGCGGCGCCACGAGGGCCGAATGACGAATCGCCGGCCGATCCGCATGACCGGAAAGTGGGCCTTCCAGGCTTCCGCCCAGTCCGCCTCGGCGACGATTCGGGTCGTCAGCGGCCCGATCGGCCGGAGGCCGAAGGCGCTCAGATGACCGAGATCGCGGGCAACGTCGGCGGCGAGGCGCTCGGCGACGCCCGGGTCGGCGGCCGAGACATACGCCCGCACGATCGCCGGTCGTCCCGGATCGATCCGCGCGGCAAGGCCTTCGTCGACGAGCTCGAACCCAGGCTCGACGCTCGTCCCTTCGGGTGCCACGCGGGCGAGAATCTCGCTGACCGCCTCGACGGCCTCGAGATCCGCTTCGACCGAGAGCTCGAGCCAGGCATTTTCGGGCGCGCGGACCGCTACTTGATCGCGGACCACTTACTTGATCTTGTCGCGGACGCGGCCGAGCAGGCCGGCGCCGTCGGTCACCGACTCGTCGGAGGCGGTGGCGTAGGCGTGGAGCGCCTCGCGCTGGGCCTTCGAGAGCTTGGCCGGGACGGCCACCTCGACGACCACATGGAGGTCGCCGCGGACGCCGCTCCGGCGCAGGTGCGGCACCCCGCGGCCGCGGAGCCGGATCTCGGTTCCGGGTTGCGTGCCGGGCTTGACCTCGACCTCCTCCATGCCTTCGACCGTCGGCACCTCGATGCGCGTCCCGAGCGCCGCCTGGGCGAGGCCGATGTTCGCCTCGTAGACGAGCTCCGTGCCTTCCCGGCGCAGGCTCGCATGCGAACCGATGTGCACGGCGATGTACAGGCTGCCGGCCGGTCCGCCCCGTGGCCCGACCTCGCCCTCGTTGGAGAGGCGGATCTGGTGGCCCTCGTCGATGCCGGCGGGGATCGTGACTCGCAGGCTCCGCGGCCGTTCGGTCCGCCCCTCGCCGCGGCAGGTTTCGCACGGCGTCTCGATGATCCGACCGTCGCCGCGGCACTGCGGGCAGGTCGTGACGTTCACCATCTGGCCGAGCATCGTCTGGCGCACCGACCGGATCTCGCCCCGACCGTTGCACTGGGGACAGGTCGTCGGTTGCGTGCCGGGCTTCGCCCC
>DAINSJ010000176.1:1961-3858 GCA_036741375.1 Candidatus Limnocylindrales bacterium | reverse complement strand
TCGCCGTCGCCCGGGAAGCCCGCGTAGTGGTCGCTCCGGAAGAACGTCTCGAAGCCGGCCGCTTCGGCGTGCAGCGCCAGGGCGAGTTGCTGCTCGTAGGTCACCCCCTGCTGGGGCTCGGTCATCAGCGCGAAGCGCATCGGATCCTCCGGCTCGTGTGAATCATTGACGTTGACAACATCGTTCGCTCAGGTAGAATACTTCGTGTTATGCCAACCATCTCCGACCCCGCTTCGGCTTTGGCCGGGGACATCGATCGGGCGGCGCTGAGCAAGACGATCATCGCCCAGTTTCGGTCCGGCCTCCGCGAGCTGCGCTGCATGAGCGGCGACAAGATGCGGCGGACCGAGCTCAGCTTCACCCACTCTCACATCCTCTCCATGCTCGACCACCACGGCGAGATGCCGATGAGCCGGGTCGCCGAGATGCTCGACGTCTCGCTCTCCAACGCGTCCGGCGTCATCGATCGGCTCGAGGATCGCGGGCTGGTCGAGCGCCTGCGAGTCCCCGACGACCGTCGGGTCGTGCTCGTGCGCGCAACTGACGCCGGTCGGACAGCCCTCACGCGCGTCGAGGTGCTCAAGGAAGGGCTCATGCACAACCTCCTCGATCGCCTCGACGACGCCAGCCTCCAGCGGCTCGCTCTCGCCCTCGAAGACGTTCGGTCGGCCGCGGTCGAGGCCTTCGCCTCCGATCCGGAGCTCGGTCGCCACGAGCACATCCACGACCGCGAACTCGCCCACGCCCACTGAGGAAGGACCTGATGGAATCGACTCCCGCAACAGCCAGCACGCGCCCTGCCGAGCCAGAAGTGCCGTCGATCGAGGATGATCCGTCACTCGGCCTGAGCCGGCGGACCAAGTTCGAGATCCTCGGCGCGATCATGCTCGGGATGTTCCTCGCCGCCCTCGACCAGACGATCGTCGGTCCGGTGCTGCCGAGGATCGTCACCGAGCTCCACGGCGCAGACCTGTACACCTGGGTCGTCACGATCTTCCTCCTCACGAGCACCGTGTCCGTCCCGATCTACGGCAAGCTCTCCGACCTCTACGGCCGCAAGCCCCTGCTCACGATCGGTATCGTCCTCTTCCTCATCGGCTCGGTGCTGTCGGGCCTCAGCCAGGAGATGTGGCAGCTGATCCTCTTCCGGGGGATCCAGGGCATCGGCGCCGGGTCCATCTTCCCGATCGCCCTCGCGGTCATCGGCGACCTCTTCACCCCCGCGGAGCGGGGCAAGTACCAGGGCCTCTTCGGCGGCGTATTCGGAATCGCGTTCCTCGTCGGCCCGTTCGTCGGTGGCTACCTCACCGACCATCTGTCCTGGAACTGGATCTTCTTCGTCAACCTGCCCATCGGGATCGTGGCCCTCGTCGTCATCGAGCGCCTGCTCCCGAACTTCCGCGGCCACGGTCGGAAGGTCCAAATCGACTACCTCGGTGTCGTGACGCTCGTCGCCGGGCTGGTGCCGATCCTCATCGGCCTGACGATCGCCGAGACCGGCGGCTTCCAGGACCCAGCGGTCTGGATCTGGGGTGCGGCCGGCATCGTCTTCCTCGTGGCGTTCATCTTCGTCGAGCGCCGGGCATCCGAGCCCGTCATTCCGCTCCACCTGTTCCAGAACCGGACGTTCAGTGCATCGATGGTCGCGATCTTCTTCGCCACCTTCGGCTTCGGCGCGGCGATCATCTTCCTGCCGCTCTACTTCCAGGTCGTCGAGGGGGCCAATGCGACGGCGTCCGGCTATCGGCTGCTCCCGTTCCTCGTCGGTTTGATCGGCGGCTCCATCGCTTCGGGCCAGATCGTCAGCCGGACCGGCAAGTACAAGCCGATCCTCCTGGCCGGGATGGTGTCCCTTATCGTCGGGCTGGCGCTGATGACACAGCTCCGCGTCGACACC
>DAINSJ010000176.1:0-1861 GCA_036741375.1 Candidatus Limnocylindrales bacterium | reverse complement strand
GGGGCGCCGGCCGCCCTCGTGCCCACCTCGGCCCCGGCCGGCTTCGATCTCGGGGCGCTCACCTCGGTCGGCAACTCGAATGCGCTGGCGTTCATCAACCAGATCCCGGCGCAGTTCCAGGCGACCTTCGTCCAGGGCTTCCACAGCGCGTTCACGATCGCGATCGCCAACAGCATCTGGCTCGGTGTGATCGCGGCCGGGGTCGCCCTCGTGGCGTCGTTCGTGCTACGCGAGATCCCGCTCCGAAAGACGATGGGCCCGGCGACGGCCGGGATGGCCCGTGAGGCCGCCCGCGGCCGAGCCCAGCCCACCGCGGACTGACCCTCGATCCTCCTCCCACTCGACGACCCCGGCACGGATCGCACCGTCCGGGGTCGTTGCACGTATCGGACTAGGATCGACGCGATGAACGCTCCTGCATCGGCCACGCCCGTGATCGCACCGATCCCTCCGGGGCTGACCACGATCGGCGCCGACGAGGCGCCCTTCGTGGCGGCGCTGCCGGTGGCCGACCTGCCGCCGGGTTCCATGCGGCGGGTGACGTTCGGCGATCTCGACGTCCTGATCGCTCACTCGGAGGCCGGGCTCGCGGCGATCGACGATCGCTGCCCGCATATGTCGGCACCGCTCTCGCTCGGCTCCCTCGAGGGATGCATCCTCGGCTGCCCGCTCCATGACGGCCGCTTCGACCTGGCGACGGGGAAGGTCGACCGGATGCCGAACACCGGGGGACTCTTGCCGGAAGGCACCTACGTGCCCGTCTGGACGCCCGAAGGCAAGGAACCGAAAACCGATCCACCCGGGCCCAAGTCCGAGGCGCGCAGGCTGACGCGTGTGCGCTTCCTGCGCTACTACCCCCTGCGGATCCGGGACGGGATCATCGAGGTCGCCGTCCCGCGAGGCTGAGGGCCGGGCCGCCAAGCTGCGAGCCGCCCCGGGAGCGAGGCTCCCCTACTCGCCCTGGCCCGCCTTCCAGTCTTCGGCGGTCCGCTGGGCGGCCTCCCGGACGATCTCGATGACCTCCTTGGGGTCGTCCGTCAGAGCGATCAGGTCGATATCGCCGGGCGAGATCATGCCCTCCGCGAGCACCGTCGCTCGTATCCAGTCGATGAGGCCGCCGAAGAACGCCTTCCCGACGAGGATGATCGGGAAGTGCTGGATCTTGCCGGTCTGGATGAGCGTCAGCGCCTCGAAGAGCTCGTCCATCGTGCCGAAGCCACCGGGCAGGATCACGAAGCCGTCGGCGTACTTCACGAACATCGTCTTGCGGGCGAAGAAGTAGCGGAACTCCACCCCGAGATCGACGTACGGGTTGATGTCCTGCTCGTGGGGCAGCTCGATGTTGCAGCCGACCGACATGCCGCCGGCCTCCTGGCAGCCCCGATTGGCGCCCTCCATGACCCCCGGGCCGCCGCCGGTGATCACGGCATAGCCGTCCTTCGCGAGCAGCCGGCCGATCTCGCGGGCCGTCTCGTAGGCCGGGCTGCCCTCGTTGACGCGGGCCGACCCGAAGACCGTGATCGCCGGGCCGAGTGACGCAAGCGCGTCGAAGCCCTCGACGAACTCCGCCAGGATCCGGAGCGCCCGCCACGGATCGGTGTTGAGGAACGCCGGCCGGCCCTGCGGCTGGAGGAGCTTGCGGTCCTCCGTCATCGTGACGTCGCGGTCCATCTTGCCGGCCGCGCCCTTGCCGATGAGCAGCCGTCCCGACCGGCGGTGCTCGGTGATGGGCTCGCCGGGATGGGCCGGATCGGTCATCGAAGCCTCCTTCGGATTGGAGGCGCATCCTACCTCTGTGACAACGCAGCAGCCGCGGCGGAACGGCATCGTCGCCGCCGTGGTCGTGGCCCTCGTCGGGCTC
>DAINSJ010000175.1:0-3901 GCA_036741375.1 Candidatus Limnocylindrales bacterium | reverse complement strand
GAATTCGACCTGTTTCGCTGATCGCCCCTGACAGGCCGTGCAGCCTGCCTCTCGCTGGCCGTGCGGCCGGTATTCCGGTGGGAATTGGATTTGGCCTGACCGCGCTCACCGACCCGTCGGGTCCGACGGAACCGCCTCGTGGCTGAGCTCGGTCGCGGTCGTTCGTATGCCACACGGAATAGGCGGCGCAACGCCGGGGAGTAGGCGCGGTTCCGAGCAATAGGCGCCGCCCCGGCCTCTGCGGGGCCAACGCGAGCGACGCGATAGGCTGCGCCAAGCCACAGCGCGGAAGCGGAGCAAAGATGAAATTCGGCCTCCAGATCTCGTCGTTCACGTATCCCGACGGCACGCCCGACCTCGGTCCCACGCTCGAACGGATCGTCAAGACCGCCGACGAGGTCGGCTTCGACTCGATCTGGGTGATGGACCACTTCTTCCAGATCCGCGGCGTCGGACCCGCCGAGGAGCCGATGCTCGAGGGCTGGACCGCCCTCGGCTGGATCGCAGCGATGACGAAACGGGCCCGGCTCGGGCTCATGGTCGGCGGGATCCACTATCGGCTCCCGGCCCTGTGGATCAAGGCGGCCACCACGCTCGACGTGCTGTCCGGCGGTCGCGCCTGGCTCGGCCTCGGCGCCGCCTGGAACCAGTCCGAGTCAGAGGCGCTCGGGTTCCCGTTCCCGCCGCTTCGGGATCGGTTCGAGATGCTCGAGGAGACCCTCCAGATGGCGCATGGGATGTTCGAGGGCGAGCTCGGCTCCCGGGCGGCGTTCCACGGCAAGCACTACGACGCGGGCCGCTTGATGAACTCGCCGCAGTCGATCTCGCGGCCCAGGGTTCCGATCATGATCGGCGGCGGTGGCGAGCAGAAGACGCTCCGGCTCGTCGCCCAGTACGCCGACGCCACGAATGTCTTCGGGGCCCCGAGATGATCCACCACAAGTACGAGGTGCTGCGCGGGCACTGCGAAGCGCTCGGGCGGCCCTACGAGGAGATCGAGCGGAGCAACCTCCAGAACGTCCGGATCAGCGCTGACGGCTCGCCCGGCACCGAGTCCCCGGCGGAGGTCGTCGATCGCTTCGGCGAGCTCGGCGATGCCGGCGCCCAACAGATCATCTTCAGCGTCCGAGACGTCTGGCAAACGGAGATGATCGAGTTGCTCGGCAAGGCCGTCATACCCCAGCTGCGCGACGCCTGAGCGGTCGCTCCGATACCCCTGGGGAGTATGCCGCTCGTGGTACGATGAGCACGATGAACAAGGACTCCAAGGCCCAGTCGGCCGCTGAGCGAAACGGCTCGAAGCCGGCCTCGGCCTCACCCGCCAACCCGTTCGCCGGGTTGTCGATCGACTTCTCCGGCGACACCGCTGTCGCCGCGCCGGCGGCTCCGGCGCCGCTCTCGAATCTCGCGATCTCATTCGGCGACGCACCCGTCGCGACCGCCCCCGGCGGACCCTCCTCGACGACGTCCGCCCCCGGGCGAACCGAGAGCAAGCTGATCATCGTCGGCTCCGGGCCGGCAGGCCTGACGGCCGCGATCTACGCGGCTCGGGCGAACCTCGAGCCGATCGTGATCTCCGGCTCGGCCCCCGGCGGTCAGCTCATGCTCACGAGCGACGTCGAGAACTACCCGGGCTTCCCCGAGGGCATCCAGGGCCCCGATCTCATGGCCCTCTTCCGTGCCCAGGCAGAGCGCTTCGGGACGCAGCTCCATGACGTCGACATCGACCGCGTCGACCTCTCGAGCCGGCCCTTCCGGCTGTGGGCCCGCGGCATCGAGTACAAGGCCCAATCGGTGGTCGTCGCGACCGGCGCATCGGCGATGTGGCTCGGCCTCGAGAGCGAGACGCGCCTTCGCGGCCGCGGCGTCTCGGCCTGCGCGACCTGCGACGGGTTCTTCTTCCGCGATCGCGAGATCGCGGTGGTGGGCGGCGGCGACACCGCCTTCGAGGAGGCGACGTACCTGACCCGCTTCGCCTCGAAGATCCACCTGCTCCATCGGCGGGACTCGTTCCGGGCGAGCCGAATCATGGTCGAGCGCGCGCAGGCCAACCCGAAGATCGAGATCCACACGAACACCGGCGTCGAGGAGGTCCTCGGCGACGAAAAGGTGCAGGGCCTGCGCCTCAGGGACACTGAAACCGGCAAGGAGCGCGAGGTCCCGATGGAGGGCCTCTTCATCGCGATCGGCCATCGCCCGAACACCGAGGCGTTCCGCGACTGGCTCGACATCGACGCGAAGGGCTACCTCGTCGTCCACGACAAGACCAACACGAAGATCGAGGGTGTCTTCGTCGCCGGCGACGTCCACGACCACCGGTATCGCCAGGCAGTCACGGCGGCCGGCGACGGCTGCATGGCGGCCATCGATGCCGAGCGCTGGCTCGAGGCGGAAGGCATCACCGAGGCCAACACCCTCATCGCCTGGTAGGCGGCACACACATGGCATTCCACGGCGGCGGCCACTTCCGGACGCCCACCGAGACAGGCCCGCCGGTCCCCCGCGAACGGCGCGGCCACACGATCCGCCGGATCGCGGCGTTCTTCCGGCCCTACCGGGGACGCGTGAGCGTCGTGCTCGCCGCGATCCTGCTCACGAGCTTCATCGGCCTGGTCAATCCGATCCTGCTGAAGCTCCTGATCGACGTCGCGATCCCCCAGCGCGACTGGGGCCTCCTGAACCTCTTCGTGGGCCTGATGATCGTCCTCCCGATCATCTCGGGGCTGATCGGGGTCGGCCAGAGCTACCTCAACAACATCATCGGCCAGAGCGTCATGCACGACCTGCGGACGGCGCTCTACTCGCACCTCCAACAGATGCCGCTGCGGTTCTTCACCGATACGAAGACAGGCGAGATCCAGAGCCGTCTCGCGAACGACGTCGGCGGCGTGCAGTCGGTGGTCACCGATACCGCGGCCTCGCTGACCTCGAACATCGCCATCGCCCTCAGCACGGTCATCGCGATGTTCATCATCGACTGGCGGCTGACGATCCTGAGCCTCGGCGTCCTGCCGTTCTTCCTGTACCTCACCTACCGGGTGGGCAAGGTCAACCGCGAGGTCCGCGGCGAGACGCAGAAGTCCCTCGCCGAGATGTCCGCGGCGACCGAGGAGACCCTGTCGGTCTCCGGGATGCTCCTGTCGAAGACGTTCGGCCAGCAGCAAGCCGCGATCGATCGCTTCAGCAAGCTCAACCGCCGGCTCGCGGCGCTGCAGGTGCGCCAGGCGATGGTCGGACGCTGGTTCTTCATGATCATCGGGACGGTCTTCTCGATCACGCCCGCGTTCGTGTACTGGCTCGCGGGCTATCTGGCCGTGCAGCACGACCCGAGCGCGCCGACCATCGGCGGCATCGTCGCCTTCACGACCCTCCAGTCCCGGCTCTTCTTCCCGATCGGCCAGCTCCTCAATGTGCAGGTCGAGATCCAGGGCGCGCTTGCCCTCTTCGACCGGATCTTCGAGTACCTCGAGATGGACCCGGTCATCGTCGACGCGCCCGATGCGGTCGATCTCGACGCGGGTCCGGTTGCGGGCCGGATCCGCTTCCGCGACGTCTCGTTCCGGTATCCATCGGCGCCCCCGCGGCCGGTTGAGACGCCCACGGACGCCGTGGCGGAGGCCGATGCCGTCGTGGCCGAGGCCGAGGCCGCCGCCGGGGTCGCGCCGCCGCCCGTCGTGATCCCAGCCGCGCCGGAGATCCTGCCATTCGGGCTCACCGACATCGATTTCGAGGCGGCGCCGGGCCAGCTCATCGCGCTCGTGGGTCCGTCGGGCTCGGGCAAGACCACGACGACCTACCTCGTGCCTCGGCTGTACGACGTCGACGACGGCGGGGTCGAGATCGATGGCGTCGATGTCCGGAAGCTGTCGCTCGTGTCGCTCGGCCGGGTCATCGGCTTCGT
>DAINSJ010000174.1:0-3908 GCA_036741375.1 Candidatus Limnocylindrales bacterium | reverse complement strand
GCAACGAATCATTTGGGCCCGCTGCGGGCATCTATGGGGCATGGAAGCCTTGATGGACGGTGACTCCCTCGGCGCGGTCGTGGCGCGGGCCCGGATGGGCGACGAGCTGGCATTTGCGAGGATCGTCGCGGCGCATCACGACGACATGACGAGGGTCTGCTTCGTCATCTGCGGCGACGCGGATCTCGCCCAGGAAGCGGTCCAGGCCGCGTGGCCACATGCGTGGCAGAAGATGACGACGATCCGCGACCCGCAACGACTCCGGCCGTGGCTGATCTCGATCGCGGTCAACGAGACGAAACAGCTCGTCCGAAAGCGCGGCCGCCGGATGCTGCGCGAGATTGCCATCGACCCGGAGACCTCCGGCGGCGTGGCGGCCTCGGCGCGAAGCGACCCGGCGAGCCGGGCCGGGGAGATGGACCTCGCGAACGCGCTAGCCGACCTCGGCGAAGCGGACCGCGTCATCGTCGGACTGCGCTACGCAGCGGGCCTGACCTCGGCTGAGATTGCCACGATGGTCGGGATGTCCGCCGGCGGCGTCCGGGCCCGACTTGCACGACTGCTCGATCGACTGCGGAAGGAGCTCGACGATGACGCACCTGCCAACTGACCCCATCGACCCCTTTGAGGCCCGCCTCGCGGGTCGTGTCCAGGACCACGCGGACCAGGCAATTGCGCCGTTCGACGCGGTGGCGATCGCCCACGCCGTGGCCGTCGAGCATCCCCGCCGTCGGTTCGGGCGCCTGTTCGGCGCTTCGACCGCGGTGGGCCGGCTCGGCTGGATCGCGGCCGCCGGCCTCCTCGCCGCCGCCACGATCGGCATCTCGTTGGGCGCCGGCGGCAAGGGGCCGTCGGGCCCAGTCGCGATCACGACGGCGAGTCCCACGGCCAGTCCCACGGCAGCTCCGACCTCGGCCCCGACAGCCGCGGCGACGCCCGTTCCGACGGTCCGTCCGATCCAGGCCTGCGTGCCGAGCGATCTGAGCCTCCGCGTCGTCTCGTGGGGAGGCGCCGCCGGCCAGCGGATTGCCACCCTCAAGCTGACGAACACCAGCGCGGTCGCCTGCACCTTCCCGAGCCTCACGAGGCCGGAGCTCCTCGACGGGACCAACCGGATCCTCTTCGAGGGCGCGAAGCCCGGCGCCGCCAAGCAGCTCACGCTCGCCGCGGGCAAGAGCCTCGGCTCGATGGCCCAGGACAGCAACTACTGCGGGCCGACGCCGGTCGCGCCGGTCACGGTCGCCATCGTGCTCGCGAACGGCCAGCGGGTCGTCGGGACGCCGCTCACGCCGACGGACGTCACGGGAGTGCCGCCCTGCAATGGGGCGGGAAATCCCGGCTACATCGAGATGCAGGCCTGGGTGCCCTGATCCGCCGGCTCTCCCTGGGACCGAGCATCCGGCCGGGTCGCGAGACCCGGCCGGCTCGGATTCGCGAACGCGCTAGGCGAGCTCGATCGAGAAGTAGACGCCGACGGCCCGGACATGGGCCCGAGCGAGCCGGTACACGATGTTGCCGGGGAACACGTGCTGGCCAGTCAGGAGGATCGCCCGGTCGCGCAGCGCACCGGGCGGGAGGCGCGTCGACCGGATCGGGACCGAGGTCGGGTAGCGAAACGACAAGGCGGCGGAATCCGCCGCCTCGAGGTTCCTCGTCCAGGCGACGTCACCGTTCGGGTGACCGAGAAACCAGTGCTCGCCATCGCGAAGCAGCCCGAGCAGGATGGGACGCGGCCGCCCGGTTCGTCGCCCGGGAACGTGCAGCTCGACGACGTTCCCCAGCCCATAGGCCCGCCAGAACGTCGCCACGAATGGATCGAGCAGGCGAATGAGCCGGTACTGCGCCCGGAGATACCAGCGCCAGGCGGTCGACGGGCGGGGCTCCGGAAGGCTCACCTCGCCATCCTAGGCGCAACGACCGTCAGGTCACCCGCAAAGATTGACGTTCACGTGAAGGTTAGGCTATACTCGAGTGGTGACCACACGACCCGCAATGACTTCTTCTCCGAATCCGCCGGATGCCTCGGACGCGCGCCCGCTCCGGATCCAGGAGGTCGCGGCCGAGGTCGGCCTCACCAGCCGCTCGATTCGCTACTACGAGGAGATCGGCCTGCTCGCGCCGGTGCGAAGCGGCGGGGATTACCGCCTGTATGACGCCGACGATCTCGAGCGCCTGCACTTCATCAAGGCCCTCCGCGACGATGCCGGATTCAGCCTTGCTGAGATCGGCCAGCTGCTCGAGGACGAGGCCGCCCGGGCCCGCAACAGGGCCCGCTTCAAGGCGACCGACGATCCGGCCGAGCGGCGCGAGATCGCGCTCGACGGCATCGCCCGGGTCGACCGCCAGATCGAGACCCTGCGGGCGAAGATGGCCCGGCTCCGGACGATGATCGGCGAAGCTCGAGCCCGACGGGAGAAGCTCGCGGCCCGGGTCGAGACGATCGACGGCGGCGAGGGCCGAACGCACATCCACATCGAACGCCGGCCGTCGGCGGGCAACGGATGACGATTCGTCCGAGTGCCTCGACGATGCCCGCCCTCAGGCATCGAAACTACCGCCTCTTCTTCGTCGGCCAGGGCCTGTCGCTGATCGGCACGTGGATGACCGCGGTAGCCCAGTCGTGGCTGGTGCTGCAGCTCACCGGCAACCCGTTCGACCTCGGCCTCCTCGCGGTTGCGCAGTTCACGCCGGTGCTCATCCTTGGGCTGTTCGGCGGGCTGATCGCTGACACCCTGCCCAAGCGCCCGACCATGTACGTGACGCAGGTCGTCGCGATGCTCGTCAGCGTCCTCCTGTTCGTGCTCGCGGTGACGCACACGGTCCAGCTCTGGCACGTGTTCGTGCTCGCGATCGTCATGGGCGTCCGGAACTCGATCGACATGCCGACGCGGCAGGCCTTCGCCGTCGAGATGGTCGGTCGCGAGGACATCGGCAACGCCGTGGCGCTCAACTCGGCGCTCTTCAACGGGGCGCGGGTCGTCGGCCCGGCCATCGCCGGTATCGCGATCGGGGCGTTCGGTGTGGCGATCGCGTTCCTCATAGACGCGATCAGCTTCCTGGCCGTGCTCGTCGCCCTCTTCGCGATGCGCGAGGACAGCCTTCGGCAGGCGCCCCGACTTGCCGAGATGCGCAGCGTCCGCGCCGTCTTCGACAATCTCGCCGAGGGCCTCAGCTACGTCCGGCATACGGGCGTGGCCCTCCTCGCGATCACCGTGATCGGCGTCGTGGCGACCTTCGGGATCAACTTCTCGGTGGTCATCCCGCCGCTCGCCTCGCTCACCTTGGGCGTCGGCGCCGCCGGGTACGGCTTCCTGATGGCGGCCTCGGGCGTCGGCTCACTGGTCGCGGCGCTCCTCATCGCCTTCCGCGGCACCCGGCCGAGCCGAATGCTCCTCGGCTCGCTCGTCCTCGGCGCTGCCGAGATGGTCATGGGCGGCAGCAACAGCTACGCCCTCGACCTCGTGCTGATGTTCACCGCGGGCGCCGGATCGATCGCGATGATGGCGACCGCGAACACGACGCTCCAGCTCGCCGTTCCCGACGCGCTGCGCGGCCGGGTCATGTCGGTCTACACGACGGTCTTTGCCGGCGCGTCACCGATCGGTGGCATCGTCATCGGCGCGATTGCTGCCAACGCGGGCGCGCAGGCTGCGCTGTTCGTCGGCGGCCTGATCTCGGTCCTCGCCGGTATCGCCGGGATCGTCTGGTACCGCTCCCTCCGCTCGAGCGGTCAGATCCCGGCGCGGGTCGCCTCGACGCGCTCGGTGGCCGTGCCCAGTGGGTCTCTGGGACCGCCAGGTCCTGCCGGCGCCGCTCCGGTGTCGCCAGTCCGCTCGATCCGCTAGCCCCGCTCGATCCGCCGGCGCGGACGACGCTCAGCCGGTGATCTCGGCCCGTTCGGTGAACAC
>DAINSJ010000173.1:0-3927 GCA_036741375.1 Candidatus Limnocylindrales bacterium | reverse complement strand
GGCCGGCCGCAGGCCTTCGCCCTCGCCCGTGGACTGCTCCCGCGGGCCGCCGCACTTGTAGCAGACCGTCGAGCGCTCGCGATTGAGCGAGTGGCAGTTCGAGCAGACCCAGACGTCGAGCATGGCGCGCTGCGCCTCCCCGGTCAGTGCTCCGTGGCCCCCGTGAAGGTCCAGGCATCGATGCGGACCGCGGGCACCACCGCGCCCCCGAGGAAGCCCTTGATGGTCTTCCGGCTGCTGCCGACGGCGGACACACCGGCGAGCGCGTCGAGATAGGACTGCGTGTAGCGGAGATTCCGGACGGGCCCGGCGATCTTTCCGCCCTCCACGAGGAACGTGCCGTCGCGGGTCATCCCGGTGATGATCGCGAGCTTCGGATGGACCGGGTTCGTGTAGTGGAAGCGGGTCACGAGGAGGCCGTGGTCGAGGCCGCCGATGAGGTCCTCGCGAGAGGTCGTCCCAGCGCTCATGACCGTGTTCAGTGGAAATGGCCCGTACGGGTTCGGTGCCGGCAGGCCGTGACCGGTCGACTTCACGCCGTCGCGCGCCGCGGTCTGCGAGTCGTACACGACGTTCCGGCAGATCCCGGCCTCGACGAGCGACACGCGCTGCTTCGCGACGCCCTCGTAGTCGAACGCCATCGGCAGGCCGAGCGGGTCGGCGCCGTCGTCGATGACCGTCACGAGGTCCGACCCGATCCGCTTCCCGGGCTCCACGAACGACCGCCCCTCCTGCACGGCGAGGGCCGAGAAGCCGAGGTAGCCGAGCATGTCGGTGATGTCGACAACCGCGTACTCCTCGAGGACAACCGGATAGTCGCCCGGGGGCAGGCTGATCGCGTTGTCGCTCGCGCGGGCCTTGCTCGCCGCCTCCCGGCCGAGGGCCGCAGCGTCGATCGTCGTGGCGTCCATCGAGACCGCCTCGGCATAGCCGTTGCCGCCACCCGGCGACATGTGGACCGTGATCAGCTGGGAGCCGGTCCGCTGTTCCGCCGCGCGGATGCCCGCGGAGTTGGCGACGGCGATCGTATCGACGCCGGTCGAAAAGGAGCCGTAGGCGACGACCCCCGCCTCATCCGCCGCGGCGATGACGGCCCGAACGCCCTCGGCCCGGAACTCCGGCGTCGCCTCGGACGTTCCCGCGGACCAGGCCTGCACGGGCTTCGGGGTGCCATCCGGCGCCGGCAGCCCCGCCCAGTCGTCGAGCTCCTCGCAGGTCCTGACGATCGCCGAAGCACGCTGGACGAGGAGTCGCAGGCCATCGGGATCGGTCCGCCCGGTCGAGAGGACCGCGATGCGGCGACCGGCCACGAACCGGAGGTTGACGGTGTGGCTCGTCTCCGCGACGTTCTGGTGGATCTCGCTATTCGCAAATCGCGTCAGCGCAGAGTCCTCGCCCATCACGAGGGCCTCGGCCTCGGTGGCGCCGGCCTTCAGCGCGCGCCCGACGACGTCCTCGGCAAGCTTCAGAGCATCCTCGGCGGGTTGCGTGCCGGTCGTGCCGGGGTCCGCCGTGCGGCTCACCACTTGCCGACCCCGACCTGGACGTTGCGGAAACGAGCCCCGGGCACCGCGTGCCCGACATGCGCGGTCTGGCCCGGCTCGCCCTTGCCGCAGTTCGGCGTCCCGAGCATCACGTAGCTGCTCTCGTCGCCGACGGCGTCGCACGACCGCCAGAATTCGTACGTGATCCCCGTGTACGTCGGGTTCTTGAAGAGCCGACCCTTCACTCCGCCCTTGATCTCGTAGGCGACCTCGGTCGCGAACTGGAAGTTCAGGCGTCGGTCGTCGATCGACCAGCTCCGGTTGCTCGCGAGGTACAGGCCGTCGTCCGTGTCGGCCACGATCTCGTCGAGGCTCATGCCCGGGACCGGCAGGAGGTTCACGTTCGTCATCCGGATGAGCGGGATCCGGTTCCAGCCGTCGCCTCGCATCGCCCCGCCCGAGCGGCGGCCGACACGCGGCGCGGTCTCGCGGCTCGAGAGGTAGCCGACGAAGGTCCCTTCCTTCACGAGGGGCACGGCCTGTGCCGCGACGCCCTCGTCGTCCCAGCCGAACGTGCCCATGCCGCCGGCGGCGGTCGCATCGGCAACGATCGTGATCTGGTCCGAGCCATAGCGGAAGCCCGAGTCGAGCTTGTCGGTCGTCAGGAAGCTGGTCCCGGCGTACGACGCCTCCGTGCCGAAGACCCGATCGAGCTCCGTCGGGTGGCCGCAGCTCTCGTGAACCTGGAGGTACAGCTGCGAGGGATCGAGCACGATCGTCCGCCGTCCGGGTTCGCACTGCGGCGCCGTGAGCAGCGCCACGGCTTCCTCGGCGTACGCCTCGGCGTGGCTCGCGAGATCGAGCTTGCGGATGTACTCGTAGCCGGCGGCCTGGTAGCCGCCGCCGGCGTCGGGGTAGCTTCGCCGCTGGTGCTCATCGCCCTCGATGGCGTTGGCCTCGAGGCCGGCCCCGACGTGCGTGATCGTCTGCTCGGTATAGCTGCCATCGGTCGCCGCGAAGGTCTTCCACTCGCGCTGCGCCGCATAGATCGACTCCGTGAAGACGATGCCCTTCACGTTCGCGGCGGCGCGGTCGGCGGCGACGAGGTCGCCGATCTTCCGGTCGAGCGGGACCTCGAACGGATCCTCTTCCACCGGGGTTTCGAAGGTTCCGTGGGCCGGCGGGCGATCGTCGAGCACGACTGGCCTGCGGAGCGCCGTCGCAGAGGCTTTCGCGATGCGAACAGCCAGTGCTCCGACGCGATCGGCCTCGGCCAGGTCCAGGCGATCCGAGGCGGCGAAGCCCCAGGCACCGTCAACGACGACGCGCAGGCCGAACCCCTCCGATTCGCCCATCGCGACACCCTCGACGCGGCCCGTCTTTACCGCGATCGACTCCTCGCGCCGGCGGACGACCCGGACGTCCGCGTAGGTGGCGCCGAGCTGGGCGGCCGTGTCGAGCGCGCGGTCAGTCAGGTCTCTCATGTCGGGGTCGGGAGCGTACCAGAGGCCGCCGGCCCGAGGTGAGGCCGGTGACGCAGCGGCCTGGCGCTACACTCCGGCCCGTGCAGACGGCCGGCCGCTTCATCACCCTCGAGGGACCGGAGGGAGCGGGCAAGACGCTCCAGGCCGAGCGGCTGGCGGATGCGCTACGAGCCCGCGGATCGACGGTCCTGCTGACCCGGGAGCCGGGTGGGACGAGGCTCGGCGACGAGCTCCGGACCGTGGTGCTGGCCCGCGACGGCGGCGTGATCGAGCCTCGGACGGATGCGCTGCTCTTCAATGCGGCCCGGGCACAGCTGGTCGGTGAAGTCATCAATCCCGCGCTCGCGACGGGCATGACGGTGGTGTGTGCCCGGTTCGCCGATTCGACGATCGCCTATCAGGGCTACGGAGCGGGCGTGCCGCTCGACGAGCTGCGGGTCTTGGCGGCGATCGCGACCCAGGGCCTCGTCCCCGATCTCACGCTCCTGCTGGACATCGACCCGGCGATCGGGCTGGCGCGAAAGGCGGACGCGGACCGGACGCGCTTCGAGCACGACTTCGACGTCGACTTCCATGCCCGGGTGCGCGCCGGGTTCCTCGAGCTCGCGAAAGGCGAGCCGTCTCGCTTCCGGGTGATCGATGCGTCCCGTGACGTCGACGCGGTCTTCGCCGCCATCCTCGAAGCGGTCGTCACTGAGCACTGAGCATCCGCTGCGAGCCGGCCGGGGCTCGCGAATCTGCCGCCATATTCCTACCAGGCGCGACGTATGCGAAGGCAGGCGCTCAGCCTCGTTCAGATGCTTGTCAGCTGCCGATGACGCGCACGGCTGTCAACACTGGCCGCCGCCGGGCCCGCAGATTCAGCCCTGTGTCGGGCCTCGCAGCTGGCCGGACGCGATTGCGCGACCCAACCCTCGCTTAGCTCGCATCTCATCAGCGGTTGGCAGAAGTGGAGCCCC
>DAINSJ010000172.1:0-3940 GCA_036741375.1 Candidatus Limnocylindrales bacterium | reverse complement strand
CCATCGCCAGGGCACTGGCAATGAAGCCCGCCTTGATGCTGTTCGACGAACCGACGAGCGCTCTCGACCCCGAGATGATCGGCGAGGTCCTCGAGGTGATGCAGGAGCTCGCCCGCGAAGGCATGACGATGATCGTCGTCAGCCACGAGATGGGCTTCGCCCGCGAAGTCGCCAACCGCGTCGTGATGGTCGACGAGGGCCGGATCATCGAGGAAGGCACGCCCCAACACTTCTTCGACAATCCCGAGCACGAGCGGACGAAGGCGTTCCTCTCGAAGATCCTGTAGCGACGTCAGCTCGCGGCGGCGATGACCCTTCCGTCGGGCCCGATCGTCGCCCGCCGCCGCAGCGCCTTGAGCTCGGCGCCGGGGACCTGGTCGCGAGCGTGGTAGCTCGAACGGACGAGCGGTCCGGACTCCACGTGCTTGAACCCCAGAGCGAGCGCTTCGACCTTCATCTCGGCGAACTCGTCCGGGTGGTAGTAGCGCTCGAGGGACAGGTGCTTCACCGAGGGTCGGAGGTACTGGCCGATCGTGAGGATGTCCACGTCGACCTCGCGGAGCGCTTCGAACGCCTCGGTCAGCTCCGGTCGCGTCTCGCCGAGTCCGACCATGAGCGAGCTCTTCGTATGCGCTGGGTGGCCGTACTCGGCGGCGTAGACCTTCGCCCGCTCGAGGACCCCAAGCGTGCGATCCCAGCGGGCGCGCTTCCGGACCGGCTTCTGGAGCCGCCGCACCGTCTCGAGGTTGTGATTCAGGATGTCCGGGCCGGCCCGCATGACGTCGCGGAGGGGTGCTTCCTCACCGTTGAAGTCCGGGATCAGGACCTCGATGCCCATGCCCGGGATTCGATCGCGGACCTGGCGGATCGTCTCGGCGAAGACGTGGGCGCCGCCGTCGGGAAGGTCGTCTCGCGCCACGCTCGTGACCACGACATGTTCGAGGCCCAGCCCCGACAGCGCCTCGGCGACGCGACGCGGCTCGTCGTCGTCGAACCAGGTCGGCCGGCCAGTCTTCACGTTGCAGAAGCCACACGCCCGGGTGCAGGTGTCGCCGAGGATCATGATCGTGGCGGTCCGCATGTCCCAGCACTCGCCGATGTTCGGGCAGTGGGCTTCCTCGCAGACCGTGTTGAGGTTCAGGCCTCGGAGCAGGCGCTTCAGGTCCTGGTAGTTCTCCCCCGATGGGATTCGGGCCTTGATCCAGTCGGGGTGTCGGCGAAGAGCCGTGGTGCCATCGGCCGCGTCGGCGAACGTGCCGCCGCCCATCGCGATCGAGATCGGGTCGTGTGTGCCGTGGCCGTGGCCGGCCGCACCGGCGGGTTCGAACATCGGGAGCTCACGTGCCATACGAGAAGTCTAGGACCTCAGACGTCGAACGAGCCTGGAGCGAAGGTGTCGGCGAACCCCTCGTCGATCCCGCGCGGCTCGAATCCGAGCTCGGCGATCGCCTTGTCAGCGGTCGCCCAATACGTAACCCCGGCAGACGCCGCGATCACCTCGCCGAGGTTCCCCTGGCCGACGAGGCCGCCGAGCGGTCGCATGAGGCGGAGGAGGCCCGTTGGAACGCGAAGCGCCGGCGGTCGCCGGCCACCCAGTCGAGCAGCGACGGCGATGGCCTCACCGAGGGTGGTGCGCGGGCCGGTCAGGACGTACTGCTCGCCGACGGAGCCGCGATCGAGGGCGGCGGCGATCCCGGCGGCCAAGTCATCCACGTGGACGAAGCCGAGTCCGACATCGACCAGGGCCTGGTAGCGGAGCCGTCCGTCGTGGGCGAGACGCAGCTGCTCACCGATGCTGCTGTGATCGCCCGGGCCATAGACCTGGCTCGGCAGGACGACGACGATCGGCGCGCCCGCCTTCGTTCGTTGCTCGGCGACCTCCTGGGCGCCGAACTTCGTTTCGTCGTACCAGCTGAGGAAGCCCTCGCGCAGGTCGCGGTGGAACGCCTCGTCTACGACCTGGCCATGGGTGTTGCCGAAGACATTGACCGTGGACACGTAGACGATCCGCTTGGTGCCGGCCGCCTCGGCGGCGTCGAGGATCCGCGTCGTCGTCCCGACGTTGGCGTCCCACATCGCGCCGCGCTCGGACTTGGAGATGCCGACGCGATAGCTCCCGGCAGCGTGGATCACGGCGTCCGCCTCGCGCAGGAGCTCGGTCAGGCGAGCGACATCCGAGAGGTCATCGTCGACGACCGTCGCGCCGAAGGTCGTCAGGTGCTGGGCACGCCGCGAGTCCCGGACCGGCACGATGACATCGTCGCCGCGGCCCACGAGGATGCGGACGACCTGGCCACCGATGAAGCCGCCGCCGCCCGTGACGACGATGCGACGTCGGGCCGGAGGTGCCGGGTCGGGCGCTACAGGCTCGGACGCGATCGGCGCCGACTTCGCGGGCGCCGACTTCGCGCGCGTGGCGGGCGTCGCGGCCTTCGCCGCACGGCGGCGTCGAGGAGCCTTCCCCGGCTCGAGCGGAGCGCTCAGTAGATCGCGGTGTCGGGCCCGACCGACTCCAGCCAGGCCTTGATGTCGCGCAGCAGGGCGGCGCCGCCGGCCCCGTCGTTGGCGCGATGATCCACGCCGAGGACCATGTTCATGATCGAGCGGATGCCGATGACGTCGCCGTCCGGCGTCTCGACGACGACCGGCCGCTTCGTGATCCGGTCCATGGTCACGATCCCGACCTCGGGCACGTTGATGATCGGCATGACCATGTTCGTGCCGAGCCAGCCCGTGTTGTCCACGGTGAACGTGCCGCCACCGAAGTCGTCGACCCGGAGGTGGCCGGCGCGCGTCCGCTCCGAGACCTCCGCGATCGCCTTGTTCAGGCCGCTGATCGAGAGCAGGTCGACGTCGCGGATCACGGGCACGATCAGGCCGCCATCGACGGCGACCGCGATGCCGATGTTGATCCGGCGCTTGGCCAGCAGGCCGCCTTCGGTCCAGTGGGCGTTGAAGGTCGGGTTCCGCTTGAGGGCCTCGGCCGACGCCTTGACGACGAACGGCACGAAGCTCAGGGGGATGCCTTCGCGGGCCTGGTAGTCGCGCTTCTGCCTGTCTCGCAGCCGCACGAGGCTCGTGACATCGACTTCCATCTGGACGTAGGCGTGCGGAACCTGGAGCGCTCGGGTCATCTGGGCGGCGATGCCCTTGCGCATCTGGGTCATCGGGACGAGGACCTCGTCCGCGCCTTCGGGGAACTCGATCCCCTGCCCGGCCGCGGTCGCCGGACGCGCCGCTGGCTCTGAGGCCGACACACCGCTCGGCGCCGATGGGGCTGCAGGCGCGGGAGCACTCGGGGCCGGAGCGGCGCCGGCGGCAGGAGCCGCACCTGCGCTGGCTGTCGGCGTCTGGCCGTTCGAAGGCGCCGCCGCGGAGTCCTGCCGGCCGACCGGCTTGCCGGTCCGCTGGCTCTCGACGTAGTCGGTCACGTCTTCGCGGGTGATCCGGCCCCCACCCCCGGTTCCGACGATCATTCCGGCCATCAGGCCGTGTTCCCGCAGGAGCCGGCGGACGGCGGGCGTCATTCGGGCGTCGGGGTTGCCGGGCAGCTCATGAGGCGCACGCTCGTCGGAACCGGCAGGGCCCTGGGCGACCGAGGCCGGCGCATCCGACGACGCCATCGTCGGAACCATCGGGGCCGCCGCGTCCTCAGTCGTGGCAGTTGCCTCGGCGGCTTCGTCCGGCGCGGCGGCCGTGGCCGCGCTTGGGGCGGGTGATGCTGGCGCCGAAGCGGCAGCAACCTTCGGCGTTTCGGCGGTGGCGGCCGCTGCCGGCGCGCTTGCCGCCGGCGCAGTCGCCGCGGCACCCGCTTCCTCGATGACGGCGATCTCGGCGTTGTTGGGAACCGTAGCCCCCTCCTCGACGAGGATCTCCTTCAGGATCCCCTCGAAGGGCGACGGGACCTCGGCGTTGACCTTGTCGGTGATGACTTCGAGCA
>DAINSJ010000171.1:0-3955 GCA_036741375.1 Candidatus Limnocylindrales bacterium | reverse complement strand
CGAGGCGATGCGGGCGCTCGAGGACGGCACCGGCACGGCCGACGACATCGACACGGGTGCGAAGGTCGGGCTGAACCACCCGATGGGCCCCCTCGAGCTCGCCGACTTCATCGGCCTCGACGTTTGCCTGAACGTGATGCAGGTCCTGTACGACGGCTTCGGCCAGGAGCACTTCAAGCCGCCGAAGGTGCTGGTCGACCTCGTCGCCGCGGGCCACCTCGGCCAGAAGACCGGACGTGGCTTCCACACGTATCCGCGCGGCTGAGCGGGTGACGACCGTGGCTGTCGAAACGAGCCCGGGCGGTCTCACCGCAGAGGAACGGCTGCTGCGAGACACGGCGCGGGAGTTCGCCCAGCGCGAGCTCGCGCCGACCGCGATCGAGCGGGACGAGGCGGAGCGATTCGACCGCGGGATCTTCACCCGGATGGGCCAGCTGGGATTGACGGCGGCGCCCCTGCCGGAGGCGGTCGGGGGCGCTGGGTTCAGCTACCTCGGCTGGACGCTCGTCATGGAGGAGCTCGGTGCGGCGGACATGGCGTCGGCGGTCACGCTCTCCGTCCACATTCTGTCGCAGTACCCCGTCGTCACCTTCGGGTCGGAGGAGCAGCACGGACGATGGCTCGCGCCCATGCTCGCGGGCGAAGCGCTCGGCGCGTTCTGCCTGACGGAGCCTTCGGGTGGCAGCGACGCGGCCGCGCTGCGGATGCGGGCCATCCGCGTGGACGCCTCGGGCTCCGAGGCGGCCGGCGACGCGCCTGCGACCGAGATCGCGTCCTACCGCCTCGACGGGACCAAGATCTGGATCTCGAACGCGCCCGAGGCGGACCGATATCTCGTGTTCGCGACGATCGATCCGGCGAAGGGCCCGAAGGGGATCACCGCGTTCCTCGTCGAGAAGGGGACCGACGGGTTTCGGTTCGGCGCACATGAGAAGAAGATGGGCATCCGCGCCTGCCCGGCCGCCGAGCTCATCTTCGAAGGCGCCGTCGTGCCGGCCGCGAACCGACTCGGCGACGAGGGCCAAGGCTACAAGATTGCGCTGTCGGCCCTCGCGGAAGGGCGGATCTCGATCGCCGCGGCGTGCGTCGGAATTGCCCGCTCCGCGTTGGAGCAGTCAGCCGCGTACCTGCAGCAACGGAAGGCGTTCGGGGCGCCACTCGCCGAGCAGCAGGGCCTTCGATTCATGCTCGCGGAGATGGCGCGCGACGTGGCCGCGGCGCGGGCCCTCACCCACGAGGCCGCGCGCGCCAAGGATCGTGGCGAACCCATCGGCGAAGCCTCGTCGCTCGCGAAATGGACCGCATCCGACACGGCCATGAAGGTCGCAACGGACGCGGTCCAGCTCTTCGGTGGCAGCGGCTATTCCCGCGAGACCGGGATCGAGCGCCTCATGCGGGATGCGAAGGGCGCCCAGATCTACGAGGGCACGAACCAGATCCACCGCTCGATCGTCGCCGACGAGGTCCTCAAGCGCAGCCATCCCTGACTGTCCGCCGCGCGGGCGGGGTTACGCGGGAACCTGGAGCCAGAAGCGAGCACCACCGCCTTCTCGATTCGATACGCCAATCGAGCCGTGGTGCGCTCGCACCGCCGCCGCGGCCGTCGCCAGACCGAGTCCGGCACCCGGAATGGTCGCGTTTGCCCCCCGCTGGAACGGCTCGAAGAGCCGCGCGGCTAGTTCGTCGGGAACGCCAGGCCCTCGATCAAGCACGTCGATAATCAGCACCTCGTCGGTTCCGCTCTCGTCGAGTGGCGACGGCTCGATGCGGGCGACCACGTCGACGTGGCCTGCGGCCGGGCCGTACGCCACGGCATTCGCTACAAGGTTCGCGATCGCCTGTTCAAGACGGACCCGGTCAACCCGGACCATTCGGACGGGCGCCTCCTGACGGATGCTCGTTCCCTGTAGCTGTGCCCGGGGCTCAACTCGACGCACGGCCGACTCGACCAGCTGGTCCGCCAGGACCGGTATGCGGACCAGGGCCCGGCCGTCGGCGTCCGCAACCGCCAGGTCGAGCAGAGCCGTGGCGAGCTCGCTGAGGCGGACCGCATCAGCGTAGGCCGCTCGGATGCTCATATGGAGCGCCCCGATGTCCAAACGTTCATCGTCGGCGAGCTCGAGCTCCGCCTGGAGGGCAGCGAGCGGCGTGCGCAGGTCGTGTGAAGCGGCCGCAACGAAGCGGCGCTGCCGGTGCAAACCCTCGGCCAGGCGGTCGAGCATCTCATTCAACGTTTCGGTCAGCGCCCCGAGCTCGTCATGCACCCGCGAAACTGGGAGCCGGCGGTCCAGGTCGGCGGCGCCGATGTGGGCGGCCTCGCGCGTCAAGCGGGCGACCGGTCGGAGGGCCAGGCGTGCCAGCGACCAGCCGCCGGCGACTGAGGCGATCGCGGCGATCGCTCCGACGAGAAGCAGCGAACGCGCCAGCTCCCCGAGCGCGGCTTCGACGGTGGCCAGGCTGCTCCCGACGATGACGACCGTCCCAGAATCGTTGCGTCGGACCTTGATGGCGTAGACAACAGCGCCGGCTTGCAGGTCGCCGCTCGTCAGCCCTGTTCCAGCACCTGTCACCGCTGCCGGGGTGCCAGCACTTGCGTCGATGAGCGCACCCCGGGCATCAAATATGGCGACGAAGACGCCAGCCGGCGCCGAGGAGTCGCCCGCCTGGAGCCCGACCTGGTCGCTGTTCTCCTGGCTCATCAGCACGGAGTCGGCGCGCGTCGCGATCACATCGTCGAGCGACCGGCGGAGCGCCGACCCTACCTGCCACCAGATGAGGACGCCGACGGCCAGCACCGTCAACACCACCGCGGCGCCGTAGATGAGGGCAAGGCGCGTGCGGATCGTCATCCAACGGCCGGCTGGCCGCGCTGGGGCGAGCGACTCGTGGGCGGGCGGAGGGCGTAGCCGACGCCACGCACGGTCTCGAAGCGAGGCGTCGCGGCGCCGCGACCGAGCGCCCGGCGCAAGGAGCCGACGTATACGTCCACGATCCGGGGTGTGCCCTCAAAGGCCCAGTCCCATACCTCCTCGATGATGCGGCTCCGGCTGAGAGCCTCGCCAGGGTGACGCAGGAAGTATTCGAGGATCGCGAATTCCCGGGCAGTCAGTTCGAGTTGTCGCTCATGGACCGTGACGTGACGGCTTGCCGGGTCGAGGTGAACGTCGCCGAGCGCGAGGGTGGTCGGCCGCCTGGTGACACCCCGCCGAGCGAGGGCACGCAAGCGCGCCTCGAGCTCGGCGAAGGCGAACGGCTTGACCAGGTAGTCATCGGCACCGACATCGAGCCCGCGGACGCGGTCCTCTATCGCGTCCCGCGCCGTGAGCATCAGCACTGGTGTCCAGCACTCAGCGGCGCGGAGCTCGGCGCAGAGGCTGAACCCATCGCCGTCGGGCAGCGTGACATCGAGCACCAGAACGTCGTGGGGCGACTCCGTGGCGAGCCAGCGAGCGTCCTGGACAGAGCCCGCAGTGTCCACGGCGTGCCCATCGCGACGCAGGCCTCGCGCAAGCAGCTCGCTGAGGCGAGTGTCGTCCTCCAGGAGCAGGACCTTCATGTTTGATAAGCATGACCTTCCACTTGTAAAGGCGCGGTGAATCCTTCCGTCCCCGCCTTTACCAAATCCTCATCATCGGCCGCGTAGCCTCCGAGTCAGGCTGGACATCAAGTCCGGCGACACAAAGGAGTAAGCATGAAGATCAATCGTCTGCGCGTCTCCGCGATTGGGGCTGTCGCGATGCTTGCGGTGGCAGGCGCCGGGGCCGGCGTTGCGTCCGCCGCGGACCCCGTCGGTTCGACCGGCATCGAGGCGGCAAGTTCGGAGTCTGAAGCGACCGGTGTCGAGGTCGGTGCAACCGAGTCCGAAGCGACCGGTATCGAGGCCGACGGCGCCGGCGGCCACGCCGATCCTGCCGGTGACGTCAACCATGAGTTCGACGGCGCGGAGTAGCGCCCG
>DAINSJ010000170.1:0-3971 GCA_036741375.1 Candidatus Limnocylindrales bacterium | reverse complement strand
GCCCTCGAGGCCGGCGCCCACGCCGGGATCCGCTACATCGGCTCCGACACGACCCACATCGTCTGTCTCCCAACGTGCCAGCATGCCCGCCGGATCACCACCGGACATCGGGTCCCGTTCGGTTCTTTGGCGGCCGCGAGGGCCGCTGGATACCGCGCCTGCAAACGCTGCCGGCCGGTCTCGCTCGCCGCCTGAATCGGCGACCCGACCGCAACCTCGGCGCTACCTGACGTCTTCCCGAAAGCGGCGCTAGACTCGCCCTATCTTGGACCACTCGACTGTGCCAACTCGCTACGCCACTGGCCCGCGGCTCTGGCTCGCCATGGCGACCGTGTACGTCATCTGGGGTTCGACATACCTCGGGATCGCCATCGCGATCGAGACGATGCCGCCCTTCCTCATGGCGGCGTTCCGGTTCGCCGTGGCAGGCCTGCTGCTGCTTGGCTGGGACGTCCTCCGTGACCCGGCCGCCCGTCACCTGCCGACCCGGCGCGAGCTCGCCCACTCTGCGCTCGTCGGGATCCTCCTGCTCGGGATCGCGAACGGCTTCGTCGCGTTCGGTGAGCAGACGGTCCCATCTGGAATCGCCGCGATCCTCATCGGCATGGTGCCGCTGTGGCTCGCCCTGCTCGGCTGGGTCTACTACCGGGAGCGACTGCCCCGAATCGTCGTGATCGCCATCGTCGTCGGCTTCGCTGGCGTGGCGCTCCTGCTCTGGCCGGCCGGGGTCGGCGCGAACTCGTTCGACCTCGTCGGGGTCCTCGTCCTGATCGCCGCCCCGATCGCCTGGGCGCATGGCTCCCTCCTCGCCGCGCGCAGTGCGAGTCTCCCGAAGCGTCCGCTGACGGCGTCGGGCCTCCAGATGCTCGCCGCCGCGATCTTTCTCGTCGGCGAAGCGCTGGTGACGGGCGAGACATCGCGCCTGCATCCCGAAGCGTTCTCAGCGGCGTCGATCGCGGCCGTCGCATATCTGGTCATCTTCGGCAGCATGCTCGCCTACACCGCGTACGGCTGGCTGCTGCGCCGCGCTCCGATCTCGCTCGTCGGCACGTATGCCTACGTCAACCCAGTCGTCGCCGTCGGCCTGGGAACGATCTTCCTGCATGAGTCGATCACCCCCCGGACGCTCCTCGCCTCCGCGATCGTGCTCGGTGCGGTCGTGATGATCGTGACCGCCCGGGGCCGGGCCACGCGAGCGGCGAACGCGGACCGGCGGGCAGACGAGGCACGCCTCGAGACGGCACCGTCCGAGCAATCGCCGGGGATCAGCCGCCTCCCGGCCCCTCCGCGAGCACCGTCCGACTGATCGTCAGGCCCGGCCTGCCTGCGCCGCGACCGAGACGGGCAGCTGCTCGAAGCCCTCGGCCGGGAGCGGCTCGAGGCGCAGCGGCCGGTCCTCGCGATACCCGAGCGCGTAGTCGGCCTGGATGAGCGTGTGGAGCTGGCTCGTCCCCTCGTAGATCACGGCGGCCTTGGCATTGCGGAGGTAGCGCTCGACTGGGAACTCGTTCGAGTAGCCGTTCGCGCCGTGGATCTGGATCGCGTCGAGCGCGCTCGCCACGGCGTGGTCGGTCGCGTGCCACTTCGCGAGCGACGTCTCGCGCGTGTTTCGGACTCCGTGGTTCTTCAGGAATGCCGCGCGCCAGACGAGGAGGCGCCCGGCCTCGATCCCGGCGACCATCTTCGCGATCATCTGCTTCACGAGCTGGTGGCGCCCGATCTCCTCGCCGAACGTCTCGCGCTCGTGCGCGTAGCGGACCGAGGCATCGAGGCAGGCCTGCGCCAGACCGACGTTCCCGGCAGCGACGGTGAACCGGCCCTGGTCGATCGCGCTCATCGCGATGAGGAAGCCTTCACCCTCCTCGCCGATCCGGTGCTCGACGGGAACACGAAGGTTGTCCATCGAGATCGTGCCGGTGTTGCCGGCACGGATGCCGAGCTTGCCGTGCAACGTGCCGGTCGTCAGGCCTTTCATGCCCCGCTCCAGCAGGAACGCCGTAACCCCGCGATGGCCCTTCGAACGATCGACCGAGGCGAATACCAGGAAGTGGTCGGCGATGTCGGCGAGGCTGATCCAGACCTTCTCGCCGTTCAGGAGGTACGAATCGCCGTCCCGCCGGGCCGTCGACGCGAGATTGCCCGCATCCGTCCCAACGCCGGGCTCCGTGAGCCCGAATGTCGCAAGCTTCGCGCCCTTCGCCTGGGGCACGAGCCAGCGCTGCTTCTGCTCCTCTGTCCCCCATTGCATGAGCGTCAGGGAGTTCAGGCCGACGTGGACGCTCTGGACGACCCGAAAGGCTGTGTCGCCGCGCTCGAGCTCCTCGCAGATCATCGCGAAGGAGACGTAGTCCATCCCGGAGCCGCCCCACTCGGTGTGGATCGGAGCGCCGAGGAGGCCGAGCTCGGCCATGCGCGCGAAGACCTCGCGGTGGACCTCGCCCTTCTCGTCCCACTCGCGGATGTGCGGCAGGATCTCGTCAGCGACGAAGTCCCGGACCGTCCGCTGGACGAGCCGGTTCTCCTCGGTCGGGCGGAGATCGATCACGAGTGACCGTCAGGCATGCGTGCTCGTGGCCGGCCAGAGACGTCGGACGTTCTCGATGATGCTGGGCGATTCCGAGCCGTTCGTCAGGTTGTAGACCAACGGACCCTGAGGCGCCTCGCCCGTGCACCCGCCCCCGCGGTTGTCGGGCATGTACCAGAGCTGACTGGAGTTCAGGAACGCCGGTCCGGCGCGATGGCCCTTCCCGATGCGGACTGGCGAACCGTCGTGGAGGAGATCGACGAGAAAGACATCGTGCAGGCCATCGGAGCCCTGAACCGAATAGGCGAGGTGGGCGCCGTCCGGCGAGATTGTCGCTGACGTCCAAGTGACGCCGGGCAGGTAGCGCGTTCGTCCGGCCGACGGCGTCCAACGCCAGACGTCGCCACCCTTGACGTAGTACAGCGTCTCCGAGGTCGGCGACCAGAGGGCGAACAAGGGTCGTGTTGAGGGCGCCGGGGTCGGGGCCGGCGAGACGTCCGAAAGCGCAACAGTATCGTCCTCGACGACGAGCAGGCTGATCTCGGGGAGCGGTTCATCGAGCACGAAGAGGGCCGAGCCCGACCGGGTGTATGCGCCGGGGTTAGAGTCGGTTGAGGCGCCGCAGCGGCCCATGTTGGTGTCGGGCAAGGTGCTGATGACCCGATCGCCCGCGGTCGAGGTGACGTGAATGACATCGGTCGCGGCGCCCCCCGGACGGACGACTTTCCAGGCGATGCGGTCGAGGGCGGGGGATACCGCGATCAACTCGACCTCGGAGCCGGGGCTGACCGGCAGCTGGAACCAGCGGAACCGGACGACGGGGACGTCCACGATCGCGTAGGCGCCGGTATCGCTCGCGATCACCAGGTGGCGTGCGTCGACGAGCTGCACGATCGCGAACGCCGTGTTTCCGAACGTGCACGCCGTGCGCGGCTTGCTCGGATCCGCGTAATCACGGAGGACAACGGGGCCACTGAACGCCACTGCGGCGCGCATCTGGACGAGGGCCACCGAGTCCGTTGCACCGATCGGGCCCGTACACGAGACCACGGGGTCGAATCCGGCGGGCTTCGCCCCGGGCAGGATCGCGAACGGTTCGTGGGTCGCGAAGGCTGGTGACGCCGTCGGTCGTTGGACCGTCGACTCCGGCGTTCCGGAGGCGGCAACCGCCGTCTGCTCCGGCGTAGCGGGGAGGGTCGCGCTGGAGGAGACCGAGGGCGCAAGGCCGGAGCAGCCAAGGAGCGCGAACGCGAGCACCGCGCTCGCGGGCGTCCAAGCCCCGCGACCCCTCAGTCCTCCTCGGTCGGCCACAAATCGAGCGTACTCCCTCGGCAGACGAGCCATGACCACCTCCGGCCGGGAGACGGTCGCTGGCGGCCGAGCGTTTCAAACCGCCGAAAACGGCGGACGACACTCGTGTCAGCGGTTGTTGTCGAGGAACCGCCGG
>DAINSJ010000169.1:0-3973 GCA_036741375.1 Candidatus Limnocylindrales bacterium | reverse complement strand
TGCGATGCGCGTCCCCGTCGGCCGAATGCGTCTCGATCTCGATCTCTTCCACCGCGGCCAGCGTGGCAATGTCCGACTCTCCGAATGTCACGGCTCGAAGCGTAGCCGATGTCGGGCCCACCGGGCCGGTCGGGCCGATCCGGGCTCCTGCGATACAGTCGGTCGATGGAGCGCTACGACCGGCGGACGGCCCTGATCGTCGTCGATGTCCAGAACGACTTCGCCGATGCCGGCGGCTCGCTCGCCGTTGCCGGTGGTGACGCCATCGTCCCGATCGTCTCGGCCGAGGCCTGGACCGCCGTCCGAGACGGGGCGTTCGTCGCGTACACCCAGGATTGGCACCCGGCCTCGACGCCGCATTTCGCCAAGGACGGCGGCATCTGGCCGGTCCATTGCGTCGCCGGGACCTGGGGGGCGGGCTTCCACCCCGGACTCGAGGTCGTGGGACCTTCGGTCCGCAAGGGCTCAAACGGCGAGGACGGCTACTCCGGCTTCACGATGCGGGACCCGGCATCCGGCGCGACGACGCCGACGGAGCTCGAGGCACTGTTGAGGGTCCGGGGCATCGAGCGGGTCGTGGTCGCCGGGCTCGCGACCGACTACTGCGTGAAGGCCACGGCGCTCGACGCGATCCGACTCGGCTTCGCGACCGAGGTGCTGGGGGACGCGATCGCGGCGGTGAACCTCGAGCCGGATGACGGTCGGCGGGCCCTCGATGAGCTCCGCGCGGCCGGTGTCGTGTTCGGCACCACGCGCGCCTCCGAGCAGGCGCTCGCCGGCTCCGTGCCGGCTCATACCTGAGCTTCGAGGCGACGCCCCCGATGCGGGTTCATCTCGTCGACGCGACCTACGAGCTCTTTCGGGCCCACTACGCCCCCCGTCCACCGATCCACGGCCGCGACGGCGTGAACCTCTCCGGCGTGGCCGGGCTCGTGGATCAGTTGCTGTATCTCCTCCGCGAGGAGGGCGCGACCCACGTCGGCTGCGCGACGGACCACGTGATCGAGTCCTTCCGCAACGCGATGTATCCCGGCTACAAGTCGTCGGCAGGGATGCCGCCGGAGCTCCTCTCGCAGTTTCCGATCGCCGAGGACGCGATCCGCGCCCTCGGGCTCGTCGTGTGGCCGATGGTCGAGTTCGAGGCCGACGATGCCATCGCCGCCGCGTGTGGCCGCTTCTCGGCCGACGCCGACGTGACCCAGGTCCTCGTCTGCACCCCCGACAAGGACATGGCCCAGCTCGTCACGGATTCTCGTGTCGTGCTCCTGGATCGTCGCCGCCGGACGGTCTACGACGAGGACGCGGTCATCGCGAAGTGGGGGGTCCGGCCGGAATCAATTCCGGACTGGCTGGCGCTGGTCGGCGACAGCTCCGACGGCTTTCCGGGACTGCCCGGCTGGGGCGCCAAGTCGGCGGCCGCGGTGCTCATGCGGTACGGCCACCTCGAGGGCATCCCGGCGCGCGCAAGTGCATGGGACGTGAAGAGCCTTCGCGGGGCCGCTGTCCTCGCGGCGACGCTCCGCGAGCAGTGGGACGCCGCGCTCCTGTACCGCTCCCTGGCGCGCCTCCGGACGATCGACGACGGCGTCGAGATCCCCGAGACCAAGGTCGACGAGCTTCGCTGGCTTGGCGTCCCGCGGGCGGGCTGGCAGGCCTTCTGCGAGCAGTGGGGGCTCGACAGCCAGCGCAACCGCCCGCACCGCTGGGTGGACTAGCGAGTTAGCGGCCGGCGACCAGCTTCAGGAGCGCCGCGTGATGCGCCGCCGGGGCGGCGAGCAGGCCGATGGTCTTCGGGCCGCGAGCGACGTCGAACCAGGGCCCGCCGTTCAGGTCCGTCACCATGGCGCCGGCGCGCTCTGCGATGAGCCCGGCAGCCGCGATGTCCCAGGTGGATAGCCCGCCCTGCTGGACCATCGCGTCGAACCGGCCGTTCGCCACGTAGGCGAGCGCCAGGGCCGCGGAGCCCATCGAGCGCGACACGCGGATCGCGGTCCGAACGGCCCTGGCGCGCGTCGCGACGCCTCGACCTGAGAGCGCCAGCGAGACGACGAAGTCCGACAGCAGCTCCTTCGTCGAGGCGACGATCGGTGTGGTGGCCCCCGACGCTCCCGTGAGAATCGCGTCGGTATCGGCGGTCGCGGCGAAGGTTTCGCCGCGGATCGGATCGTGGACCACCCCGACGATGGGTCGACCGTCCTCCGCGAGCCCGATCGAGACGCAATGGAACGGGATCCCGTTGGCGTAGTTGATCGTCCCGTCGAGCGGATCGACGATCCACACGCGACCGATCCCCGAGGTCGGGCCGTGCCCTTCCGCGGCGGGATGCTCGCCGGTCTCCTCGGCGAGGATCGCGTCGCCCGGAAACGCGGCGCGAATGGCATCGAGGATCAGCGCCTCCGACAGGTGGTCGACCTCGGTGACCACGTCCTTGGCGGACTTGAAGTCGATCCGGCCGACCCGGGCGGCACGCTCGACCTGGAGCTCGCCTGCACGGACCGCGATGCCGATCGCGACGGCGAGCTCGGTCTCGAAGCTCACGGCGTCTGACAGTCGGCGGCGAGCCCGAGGGGGGCAGTGCCGAACCTCGTCACCTCGACCGTGAATCGAAGGCTCGAGCCGGCCGGGACGATCGGCGCCTGAACCAGCTCGCCGGGCCCCCCGACCGGATGGCTGTCGAGGACGACCCGGCATGTCGTGGCCGCGGACTTCGTGCCCTCGTTGCTCACGACGAGGGTCACGGCGAGCCCGGTCGCTGTCGGCGAGACGCCGTCGACGATGCCCACGAATGGTCCAGCGCCCGCCAGCGCCGCCCGCCCCAGGACCGCCAGGACGACGACGAAGAGGATGATCCCGAGGGCCGCGATCCCGTGGACCTGCGTCGCCGAGGGCTGCGCGAGCTCCAGTGGGTTGCAGAGCTCGCAGAGCGCCAGCTCGGCGGCGACCCCGGGCCGGCCGCAGCGGATGCAGGCATGCGTCGGCTCATCCGGTTCGACGCGTCGAGCGAGCGGCAGGGTGGGCGGCGCCATCTCGCCGATGATCCCACGAACGACCCGCCAAGCCGCCTTGAGTCGCGAACTCAAGGGCGCTTGACCGCTTTTCCGAGCCGTTGCTAGCATTCGCTCGTGGAAATCGGAGCGCTGACGGCCGGATTCGTGACCGGCTTGCGAGAGGGCGTCGAGGCAGCCCTCATCGTGGCGATCCTGCTGGCGTACCTGAATCGATCGGGGAATGGGGCGCAGGCGTCGCGGATCTGGCTCGGCACCGGCCTCGCGCTCCTCCTGAGCGTCGCCGCGGGGGTCGTGATCTTCCAGACCGCAGGCTCGCTCGAGCCACCCTACGAGCAGTACTTCGAAGCCACCGCGCTCCTCGTCGCGGCCGCCGCCGTCACCTGGATGCTGTTCTGGATGCTGCGGCAGTCGAAGGCGCTCCGGGGCGAGCTGCATGCCCGGATCGAGCGGACCCTGACCGAGGGCACGGCGTTCGGTCTCGCCCTGCTGGCGTTCAGCGCCGTCATCCGCGAGGGCCTCGAGACCTCGATCTTCCTCGTCGGCCAGGCGACGTCCGTCCGAGCCGACGCCCCGAGCATCGTCTTCGGGGCCGTGCTCGGGCTGGCCGCCTCAGTCGGAATCGGCTGGATCTTCTATACCGGCAGCCGCCGCATCGACCTTCGCTCGTTCTTCCGCTGGACCGGGATCGGCCTGATCTTCATCGCCGCCGGCCTGCTGTCCCAAGCGATTCACGAGCTGGTCGAGGTCGGCGTCATCCCGATCGGGTCGCAGTCCGCCTACGACCTCTCCCGGGTCCTCCCGGACGCCTCGGGCATCGGCCAGTTCCTGCGGGCGATCCTCGGCTACAGCGCCGCCCCCGAGATGACGACCCTCGCCGTGCACATCGCCTATCTCGTCGTCGTCCTAGGGCTCTACCTGCGACCCACGCGCCCCGCCACGCCGCCCGCTCAGCGGACCGATCCGGC
>DAINSJ010000168.1:0-4018 GCA_036741375.1 Candidatus Limnocylindrales bacterium | reverse complement strand
CGCCTGATCAGCGCGGTCATGCTCGGGGTCGCGAGCGGCTCGATCCTCGTGCCGCTCAACTCGACGATGCTCGCCGTGGCGCTGCCCGGCGTCATGGACGAGTTCGGCCTGCCGGCGAGCACGGTGACCTCGCTCGTGAGCCTCTATCTCGGCGCCGTGGCGATCGCGCTGCCGGTCGGGGGTGCGCTCGGCGACCGCTTCGGGTCGCGGCGGGTGTTCCTCGCCGGCGTCCTCAGCTTCGGGGCCGCTTCGCTCGTAGCCGCGCTCGCGAGCTCGTTCGTCGTGCTCGAGGTCGCACGAGTGCTGCAGGCCGCGAGCGGGGCCCTCGTCTCGACGTCGTCAGCGACGTTGATCCGCGAGACGGCACCAGCCGATCGACGCGGTGAGACGTTCGGCTTGTTCGACCTGCTGACGTCGACGAGCGCGGCCGTCGGCCCGTTCATCGGCGGCGTGATCGTGGGCAGCTTCGGCTGGCGGGCGATGTTCTTCCTCGCGACACCGATCGCGATCGGGGCGGCCGTCGTTGTCGGAGTCGTCCTGAACCGGCCGGGCCGACGCGCCGGCGATGCGCCGCCAGGGCCGCATGCGCCGTTGGATCTCGCGGGCCTCGGCCTGCTCGGCCTGACGATCGCGGCGTTCCTCGTGGCGCTGCGGGGCAGCGACGCCGGGGCGCTCGGGACAGTGGCGACGATCGCCGTGATCCCGCTCCTCGCTCTGTTCGTGGTGGTGGAGCTGCGCCAGCCACGCCCGGCCGTCGACCCGCATCTCTTCCGACGACGGACGTTCGCGGCCGCGATCATCGGCATCTTCGGCGCGACGGTGGTGCTCCACGGGAGCTTCATCCTCGTGCCGCTCCTCGTCGAACGCCTGCTCCACGAGAGCCCCGCGACGAGCGGGATCGTGCTCCTCGGCATCGCCGGCGTCGGGGCGATCGTCGCGCCGTTTGGCGGGCGCGCCTCGGACCGGATCGGGCGACGACGCCTCGTCGTCGCCGGGTCTCTCGTGACGGCGGGTGGCCTCGCGGCCCTCGCGCTGCCGGCGGGGGTGAGCTCGTCGATCGTCGTCGCCGTGCTGCTCGGGGTCGTCGGCCTCGGGCTCGGGCTCGCGGGCTCGCCGCGCCAGGCGGCCGCGTTCGAGGCCATCGAGCCCGGCCGGATGGGCATGGCCGCCGGCACCTACTACACGGGCCGCTATCTCGGCGGCGTCGTCGGTGCGAGCCTCGCCGGCGCGGTCCTCGGCGTGAGCGTCACCGCCGGTGGCGTTTCGATCGGCTTCGGGCTCCTCGCCGCGGCCGCCCTGGCCGTGGCGCTTGTCTCCCTCTGGCTCCCCGGACGCCCACAGCGAGAGCGATCCGACGTGTCGGACACCACCGCGGGCCCGGCGGCCGAGAAGGAATTCGCGACGCCATCGTTGCGCGAGGCTGGTCCGACGTAGAGCCGCAGTAAGCCAGGCTGGGTACCCTCGGGGCAAGCCGCTCAGCGGCATCGAGCGGTCGTGCCCGTGCGGGGGGCGATCAGAGGAGGATCGCATGACCGACACGACGAGAGGCACTCCGCGGAACGCGGACGGACGGAGGCTCAATGACCGATTCAATCAGGTCGCCGATGGGCTGACGAGGGCGCTCGGCTCGTTTTGGGCGCTGCTCGGCTCGGTGCTCGTGGTGGTCGTCTGGGCCCTCACCGGGCCGATCTTCAACTTCTCGGACACTTGGCAGCTCTTCATCAACACGAGCACCACCGTTATCACCTTCTGGATGGTGTTCGTCATCCAGAGCAGCGCCAACCGTGACGCCAAGGCCGTCCATCTCAAGCTCGACGAGCTGATTCGCTCCGTCGAGGGCGCTCGGAATGCCTTCATCACGCTGGAACGCGCTCCTGAGGACTCCGTGGCGGAGAAGGCAGCGGAGCTCGCGCAGATCGCCAACGAAGATGACGGCGCGGCGCTCCCCGGCCGGAATCCGACCGCCGGCCCCTCGAGTCGCTAGGCGACGGCGCCTTCGCGGGCATAGCGACGCGCTTCCGCGATCCGTTCGCTTCGGACCTGGGCCGCGAACCGGCTTTCAGCGTCGCCGAGTGGCTCGAGATTCGTGCCGGCAGCCCACTCGAGGAGCAGGTCCGCGAGCTCCGGATTTCGGGGCAGCACCGGGCCGTGGAGCCACGTCCCGACGACGTGGCCCTGGACCGCGCCGTCGGTGGCGTGGCCCTTCGGCGCGTTGCCCCCGTTTCCGGTCCCGATCTCGAGCTCGGCGAGCGGGGCCACGCCAGGGCCGAGCAGCGCCCGGCCTCGATGGGACTCGTAACCGCTCAGGGCCGGCAGGTCGAGCGCGGCGTTGGGCCGGGTGACGACGCGGCGATCGACGAACGCCCCGAGGCGCATCCGGACCGCGATCAGCCCAGCCCCGGGCACGAGCGTGCCGTTCAGGTCCTCGAAGCTTTCGCCGAGGATCTGGTACCCGGCGCCGACGCCGAAGACGACGGCGCCATCGGCAACCGCCTTGGCAAGCGTGTCGTCGACCCGGAGGCGCTGGGCGATGATCGGCTCGTCCTCGTCCTCGGCGCCGCCGATGACGTACAGGTCCGCGATCGGGATCGGCTCGCCGAGTGCCACCCGCCGCACGACCGTCTCGATCCCCCGCCGAAGACACCGCCACTCCAGCGCGAGCAGGTTGCCGCCGTCACCCTGGGGGAACATCGCCCCGGGATAGAGCTCGACGAGAACGAGCGGCCGGCCGCTCATCGGCGCGTCTCGCGGACGAGGATGTCACGGAGCTCGAGGAACGCCGGGTAGTTCGTCGCGACCGTCACCGGCCCCGGCGGACAGGCCCGAATCGCCTCGAACGGATTTGGGATCGCCGTGACCTCGAGGCCGGCGATCTCAAGACGGAGCGCGATGTCATGGGCGCGGATGCCCGTCGCGATCACGTGCCGCCCAGTCAGCCGCTCGAGCGGCGCCTCCCACACGAAGCTCGTGTCCCGCGCGTTCAGGTCGCCGCGCGCGGTGATGTCGAAGACGAGCGCATCGTCCGACGCCTCGATGATATCGACGGTCTCCTGCCAGCTGGCCGGATTCTTGCTGAGCAACAGGCGCACGGAGCGGCCGTCGAGCGTTCGCCGTCCGTAGCGGCCGTCGATGTCGACCACGCCCTGGAACGCCGCCGCCGCGGCCGCGGGCGAGACGCCAAGCTGCACGGCGGTCACCAGCGCGAAGAGCGCATTGACCTCGTTCACGGCGCCCGGCATCCCGAGCTCCAGCGGTGCCTCGACCCCCGGTCCGATCACGGCCCGGCCTCCGAGCCGCCACGCAGGCTCCGGCCGCCGCTGGCCGCAGACCTCGCACCACCAGTCGAGGCCGTCGGTCTTGAGCGCGACGAGGTCATCCCGGCAGACGAGGCCGTCGCCCGCCCAGCGATGCCCGCCAGACACCCAGACGAGCTCGATCGGGGCGGCGCCCTCCGGTCGCGGGCCCATGATCGGCCGCAGCGACCAGACGACGAGCGGGTCGTCCGCGTTCGCGACAATCGTGACGGGCCAGTCGATCAGGCGGAACGTCTCCCGCCAGTGGCGGATCAGGCGCTTGTAGCGAACCCCGCGCTCGAGGTAGTCGCGGGCGATGTTCATCAACGTGAGGACGCCTGGTCGGGTCGCGCGCACGAGAGGACCGAGGTAGAGCTCATCGGCCTCGAGGATCGCGAACGGCGCCGTCCGCGCCGCGTCGAGGGCGACGATGAGGCCGGCCTCCATGTTCGAGCCGAGGTCGTTGTGGGCGACGGGGGCGATGGTTCGGAGTGCGGCGGCGAGCATCGTCGTGGTGGTGCTCTTGCCGTTGGTCGCGGCGACGATCGCGGTGGTCCGTCCCTCCGCGAGACGCGAAAGCGTCCGAGGGTCGAGCCGAAGCGCAATGCTTCCGCCGATCACGGTGCCGCGGCCCCGCCCCAGCCGCGGGGAGAGCCAGCTCGTGGCGCGGCCGGCCACGAGCGCGAGCCGCGTTCTCGTCGGCAGCGGCTTAGGCGTCCGGCGGG
>DAINSJ010000167.1:0-4066 GCA_036741375.1 Candidatus Limnocylindrales bacterium | reverse complement strand
GGCCTCGACCTGCCGGCGGCGCGGGCGAAGCTCCAGCCGTACGGCGACGTGGACATCCGCCTCTGGCCGGACTGGGTCACGTCGATCCCCACGAATGCCGATCGGGTGTCGCTGACGATCGGCGATCCAGCGCCGGCGCCGTCGCCGACGCCGTGACCCTGGAACCCGGCCGCGGGGCGATTCTCGGGATCGACCTCGGAGGGCGCCGAATCGGTCTCGCGATCGCGGATCCCGACGGCCTCGCCGCGCGGCCGCTCGCGACCTTGATGCGCGCCCGCTCGCTCGACGCGGACGTGGCGAATCTCGTTCGCGTGGTGGCCGCGAACCGGATCGGCGAGCTCGTCGTGGGCCTGCCGCTCGAGGCGCGGGGCGGCGGAGAGGGAGCGATGGCCACGGCCGCCCGCACATGGGCAAACGCGATCGGGGAGCGCCTCGGGCTGCCGGTTTTCCTCCGCGACGAACGCCTGACGAGCCACGTCGCCGAGTCGCGCCTCGGGCCGATGCCGCGCGGGCGGTCGGGCGGAGCCCCATCACGGACCCAGCGAGATCGCTATCGTGAGCGCGTGGATCGCGAGGCCGCGGCGATCATCCTCCAGGACGAGCTCGACGCCCGGCGATCGGGCGATCAGCGCGCGGGCTCGGAACCCTCGACCCGATGACCGTTCGTGGCGGCCGCGGCCCGCGGGACTCGTCAGATCGGGGTGGGCCAGCGGAGCCGAGCATGCCGGCCTGGCGCGCGTCGAACGGCCGGGGCGCGCCGCCGGTTACGAGTCGTTACCGGCGCGACGACACCTCCGCAGGCCGTCGCCTGCCGGGCGCGATCCGTTTCCTGATCTTTGGCGGCGTGCTGGCCGGAGTCGTGCTGATCGCGCTCCTGACCGCAGGCCGGCCGCTCATCCGCGCGGGCGTCGTCGGCTGGGCCTGGGACAACCCGAGCGCGATCACCCGCTTCGATCTCATTGCCGAGTTCGTCCGCGAGGATCTCGGCGACGCGCTCACGGCACCGGCGGGGACCGACACCGCCGAGGCCGGCTTCGACGTGCAGCCCGGCGACACGATCTTCACGCTCGCGCCGAAGCTCCACCAGGCCGGGTTCATCGCGAACGAGCGGGCGTTCCTCTATGTCGCCATGCAGCAGAAGGTCGGCGACCACCTCCAGGCGGGTGTCTACGTGCTTCGGAAGAACATGACCCCGGCCGAGGTCGCCCAGGCCCTGGTGAGCGCGAAGGTGAACCTGACATCCGTGAACGTGACGTTCCGTGAGGGCATCCGGCTGGAGCAGATGACCGCGCTCCTCGAGACGCTCCAGACGAGTGTCAGCCCCCAGGACTTCTACAACCTCGCGAAGCACCCGACGCCGGACCTCCTCAAGGACTACCCCTGGTTGGAGCTGCCGAAGGGCGCCAGCCTCGAGGGCTTCCTCTATCCGGCCACGTATACGCTGGTCACATCGAGCAGCGGCGGACCGTTCCACGTGACGACCGCGGACGACCTCGTGCGGATGCTCCTCGACAAGTTCTACGAGGCGGTCACGCCGGCCCGAATGAACGTCCCGGCCGTCCGCAAGATGACCTTCTACCAGATCGTCACGCTGGCCTCGATCGTGCAGCACGAGACGGCCCTCGAGAAGGAGAAGCCACTCGTCGCCGGCGTGTACCAGAACCGGCTCGATCGGCTCCACGGCTTTGCACCGCTCCTGGGCTCGGAACCGACCGTCATCTGGGCGGTCGACACGGCCAAGCTCGCCACCATCCCGATCGATCAATGGAAGAATTACTACTTCTGGGCGAACATCAAGACGAGGATCGTCGACCTCCAGGTCCCGCCTGCGTTGCAGGGCTACCAGACGTTCCAGTCCACGGGGCTCATCCCCGGTCCGCTGTCGACCCCGACGACGAGTGATATCGACGCGGCCCTCCACCCCGATCAGAAGTCAGGTTACCTCTACTTCATCGCGATCAAGGACGGCACGAACGTGTATGCGAAGACGCTTGCCGAACAGAACGCGAACATCAAGAAGTACCTCCCATGAGCCGCGCTTGAGCCCCGGCCTCCGTCGGCTTGGACCAGCCGATTGGCCGCAGCCCGCGGATTTCGCGCCGCCGCCGACACGGGCACAGGGCGACGCGTGGCGCGAGGCGGATCGCAAGGCGCGACCCCGCCGCCTCGCAGCGCTCCGCGAGCGGATGGCCGAGGCCGGCGTCGACGGCTACTTCGGGCTTCGCTGGGAGCACATGCGCTACCTCACCGGGCTGCCCTTCGACGAGGGCGAGGTTGTTGGCGCGGGCGACTCCGGGAAATTCCTCATCACGGAGTCCGAGTCGATCGTGCTCGCCGACAGCCGCTACACGATCGCGGTCCACCGGGATTGCCCCGAGTCACGCCTCTTCGAGTGCTACAACGCCCTGCAGGATCGCTGGCCGGAGCTCGTCGCGGGCGCGGGTGTGAAGCGCGTGGCGGTCGAGGCGATGACGATCCCGCACCTCGTCTGGGAGCGGCTCCAGGACGCGGCGCCGGACGCCGAGCTCGTCCCCGTCGAGGGCTGGGTCGAGGCGCTCCGGCAGCACAAGGAGCCGTCCGAGCTCGAGCGCGTCGCCGCCGCGAGCGCGGTCGCGGACCGGGCCCTCGCATCGCTCCTGCCATCGATCCGGCCGGGCGTCACGGAGGCCGAACTCGCGCTGGACCTCGAGTGGCGGATGCGAACCGGGGGTGCTGAGCGGCTCGCCTTCGACGTGACCGTGCTCGCGGGTCCCGAGGCGGCACTTCCGCACGGGACGCCCGGCGACCGGCCGGTCAAGACGGGCGCGGTGCTCCTCTTCGATTTCGGCGCCCAGGTCGAGGGCTACCGGAGCGACATGACGCGGACCCTGTTCGTCGGCGAGCCGACGGAGCGCGACGCGGCGATCTACTCCGTCGTCTACGCGTCTCAGGAGGTCGTCTTCGATCGCCTCAACGAGACGATCCCGCTCGCGCAGCGGGGTCAGCCGCTTCCGACCGGCCGCTCGCTCGACGAGCTGGCGCGGAAGGTCATCGACGACGACGGCCGCTGGCCGAGCTACGGCCACGGCCTCGGCCACGGGATTGGGATCGCGACGCACGAGCTGCCGGGCCTCGGCCGCAGGAGCCCCGACGTCCCGCTTCCGTCGCGGACGGTCTTCTCGGTCGAGCCGGGGATCTACCTCGAGGGCGAGACCGGGGTCCGGATCGAGGACCTCGTGGTCGTCGACGTCGATGCCGGGCGGATGGAGCTCGTCACGAAGTTCCCGCGCGAAGCGGTGATCGTCGGGACGTAAGGCTGCGATCGTCGGGACCTGGGGTCGCCTCGGCTACAATCGCCGCCCATGATCAGCACCGGCGAGCTGCGGAAGGGCGTGGCCATCGAGCTCGATGGTGAGCTCTGGCAGATTCTCGACTACCACCACATCAAGATGGGCCGCGGGTCGGCCCAGGTGAAGGTCACCCTGCGCAACATCAAGCGCGGCCAGACGATCGAGCGCTCGTTCCAGGCCGGGACGAAGTGGCCGCGAGCCCAGATGGATCGCCGGCCCGTGCAATTCCTCTACCGCGACACGGACGACTACCACTTCATGGACACCGACACCTACGACCAGTTCTCGCTCCGCGGCGAGCAGCTCGGCGACACCGTCCATTACCTGAAGGACGGGATGATGGTCGATCGGACGACCTACCAGGGCGAGACGCTCGGGGTCGAGCTGCCCGTCACCGTGGATCTCGCGGTGATCTCGACCGAGCCGGGCTTCGCCGGTGACACGGCCCAGGGCGCCCGCAAGCCGGCGACCCTCGAGTCGGGGCTGGTCGTCTCGGTACCGCTGTTCGTCAGCGAGGGCGACACGGTCCGCGTCGACACACGAACCGGCGAGTACCAGACCCGGGTCTAGCTCTGATTCCCGGGCACGTTCTTGCGTCGCGCCGGCGCCAAGGCGGAGTCAGAGAGGCTTCGTCATTCAGAGCGGAATACGAATCGACGTGAGCACGCTCGGCGGGCGGTCAATTCGGTCGAATTCGTTCGACCGCGGACCACGCTCGGCCCGCCGGCTATTCCACC
>DAINSJ010000166.1:0-4090 GCA_036741375.1 Candidatus Limnocylindrales bacterium | reverse complement strand
CCGCGGACGATCCTCAAGCGCCAGATCGAGCGGGCTCGTGCGGCGGGCCTCACGGTCAAGGCCGGCTCCGAGTTCGAGTACTACGTCCTCCGCGACTCGTGGCAGGAGATCGCCGACAACGGCTACGGGGTGCCGAAGCGGTTTGGCACGTACAACGAGGACTATCACCTCCTCCAGGCGACCAAGGCGGAGCCGCTCCATCGCCTGCTTCGGAACCAGATGACCGCCGCGGGCGTGCCGATCGAGTTCTCGAAAGGCGAGGCCGCGCCTGGCCAGCACGAGGTCAACATCCGCTACGACCACGTCCTCGAATCGGCCGACCGGAGCGTGATCTTCAAGCACGGCGCGAAGGAGATCGCCTACCTGAACGGTTGGGGCATCACGTTCATGGCCAAGCCCGACCACACCTGGACGGGCTCGTCGGGCCACCTCCACATGAGCATCTGGGACGAGGCCGGCGAGAGGCCCCTCACGAGCGACCCCGCCGCGGACCTGCCCTACGGCATGAGCAAGACGTTCAGCCAGTTCGTGGCCGGAATGATGTCGCTGTCGCGCGAGCTCGCCGTGTTCATCGCCCCGTTCATCAACAGCTACAAGCGCTACGCGTCGCTGTCATGGGCGCCCGTCAACGTCGTCTGGGGGCGCGACAACCGAACGACGGGCTTCCGGCTGGTCGGGAGCGGGCCGGGCCTGCATGTCGAGAACCGCTTTCCGGGCGGCGACATGAACGCCTACCTGACCTACGCGATGGCGGTCGGGGCCGGGATCTACGGGATCGAGCACGGCCTGAAGCTAGGGCCGGAGTTCAAGGGCAACGGCTACATCGCCAAGGGCTTCCCACGAATGCCTCGCGCGCTCTACGAGGCGATCGCCGAGCTCGAGCGGTCGAAGGCGGCGGTCGAGATCTTCGGCCAGGACGTCGTCGACCACTACCTGAATGCGGCGCGGGTCGAGCAGGAGCTCTACGACTCGGTGGTACACGACTGGGAGCGCGAGCGATACCTGGAGCGAGGTTGATCGTCATCGAGCCTCCGATCCAGAGGGGATCGGGGCCGCTACGGCGGTTTCCACGCACGGTGAGGGATGCGGTATCTCAGCGTGATGCGTGTTGCTGCATCACGCTGAACGGGCGGGGCTGGCCGGTTTCGCAACGCGGGCCGGGGCCCCCGAGTCGGCGCGGCGGTGATGCGGCGACAGGCATCATGGGCAGACATTGACTTTGGCTGCGACACGGACATTCGCGCCCAAGACCCACCGAGCTGATGAGGAGCCAGGCATGCGGCTGCAGGACAAGGTCTCGATCATCACGGGCGGGGCCAGCGGCATGGGTCGCGTTGCGGCCCGGATGTTCGCCGCGGAAGGCGCCCGGGTCGTCGTTGCGGACGTCTCTGCGCCTGCCGCGCAGTCGGTCGTCGACGAGATCACGGCGGCCGGCGGCCAGGCAGTCGCGGTCGTGGCCGATGTCTCGAAGGAGGCCGACGCCAGGCGAATGGTCGACGAGACGATCGCCGCCTTCGGCAGGGTCGACGTGCTCTACAACAACGCCGGGATCATGCCCGAGGCCGACCACTCGGTCGTCGATACGTCGGTCGAGGACTGGGACCGGGTCATGGCGATCAACGTCCGAGGCGTGTTCCTCGGCTGCAAGTACGCGATCCCGAAGATGGTCGAGCAGGGCTCCGGCTCGGTCATCAACATCTCGAGCTTCGTCGCGCTCGTGGGCTGCTCGAACCCCCAAGATGCCTATACGGCATCAAAGGGCGCCGTCCTCGCGCTGACGAAGTCGCTGGCCGTGCAGTTCGCGCCGAAAGGCGTCCGGACGAACGCGATCTGTCCGGGGCCGGTCGAAACGCCCCTGCTGATGGACTGGCTCGTCAAGGATGAGGAAGCGAAGCGCATCCGCCTGGCTCGCAACCCGACCGGCCGCTTCGGCAAGCCCGAGGAGATCGTCTACATGGCGATCTACCTCGCCTCGGACGAGTCGCGCTGGACGAACGGCGCCGCGATGGTCATCGATGGCGGCATCACGGTGAACTACTTCTAGCCGCGAGAGGCAACCCCGGCCGTCGCGGACTTGCCGCGAACTCGGTCCTCGCCCGCCCGCTCGGTTGCCGCTTCGCGACGTCTCGATTCGCTGCTCCCGCGGCCGGCCGGTTCTCAAATCGACACCGGGGGACGCTTAGAGAGACTTCGCGAGCTGGACACGCCCGGACGCCGCCCGAGAATCCCGTTTTAGCCGTCGGCCGACGTCGGTTTCGTGCTCGAGCCGGGGGTTTGGCGTCACTCGAAACCGGCGACTGCACTCGGCCGAGGCCTTCCCGGTTGATCTAACCGACCTAGGGTGACGATTTGAGAATCCCCGAGCGCGTGGCGGCAGCGGGACCTCAGCGGCGCCCCGCGGGCGAGGGCCCACCGCGGTGATGGGGCGAGGGACTCCCGCAGCCGCACCTCCGAGGCGCGGTATCGAGCCTCATCCATCGTCGGCTCAGCTCGCCTCGACGAGCGCGTCCCGGGGGCTGACTCGAGCGCCGCCCGAAGGAGCGCAGCCCGGGCCTGGAGATCGCGCCGGATGAATCCCTTCGAGATGGCCACGAAGAGGTCGCCGAGGAGCGATGTCCCCGACAGCTCGTCCACGACGAACATCGCCGTTCCTGGGCCGTCGTCGCTGAGCTCGACCGTCTCCCGCATTCGGTAGCCCATGCCGCGGATCTCGATCTCCAGAGCTCACCGGGCACGAGCTCGTTGACGTGCCACGTCGTCCGGGCCGTCATCCTGCCTCGACGGTGCCGCATCGTGCCTCGCATCCCCAGCTCCATGCGGCCACTCGGCTCGCACGCGACGAACGCGCGATCGACGACCTTGAAGTGCGCGGTGTCCAGGTCGCTCGGCTGTACCCGGTCTCGGCGCAGATCGTGCCGGCGCTACGCTCGCCCGATGCGTGACGGGATTCCGGTGCAACGAACCGCACTCGGTGCCGCCTGCGTGATCTTCGACGGCGGGGGTCGAGTGCTCTTGGTTCACCACACCTACGGGCGCCTGAACTGGGAGTTACCGGGCGGCGGGTCAGAGCCTGGGGAAGCTCCGGATGAAACGGCGAGGCGGGAACTTCTCGAAGAGACCGGTCTGCGCGCCGAGCTGGACCACCTCACTGGCGTGTACTTCGAACCTGACCACGACTTCGGACCGATGCTGCACTTCGTTTTCAGGTGCAGATGGCACGATCGGCTCGATCCCCTCGCCTCCTCACCGGAGGTGAGTGACGTTCGTTACTGGCCCCTCGACAACCTCCCGAGGCCCATCTCGGATTTCACCGAGCGTCGCATCCAGGATGCCGCCGTTGACGGGTCGGTACGCGTCGGACGCGTCATCAGCCGTCAGTGGCGCGAGTGAAGGATGCCGATCTGCCGCACCCTCAGTCTCATCTTCACCGGGGACCTTCACTCGGGGCGCATTCGGTGGCCCGGCGTATGATCGGGAGACTCCCCTCCCGACCCATTCCGGCGCGGAGTGCGCCGCACCAGAGGACTCAAACCATGGCGATTGAGCAGAAGGCCGGGGCAGCCACCACCGCGCTGAAGATGGTCATCGGCGGCGAGTCCGTCGACGCCGCCGACGGCAAGACGTTCGAGATCGTGAACCCGGCGAACGGCCAGGTCATCGCGACCGCGCCGCTCGGCGGCAAGGAGGACGTCGATCGGGCGGTCAAGGCCGCCCAGGACGCGTTCGACGCCCCGAAGGGCTGGTCGAGCTTCGCGGCCGGCAAGCGCGGCCGGACGCTCTCGAAGTTCGCCGAGCTCATCAAGAAGCACTCCGAGGAGCTCGCCCAGCTCGAGAGCCGCAACACCGGCAAGCCGATCACGAGCGCCCGGGGCGAGATCATCGGCTCGAGCCTGGTCTTCGATTACTACGCAGGCGCCGCCAACAAGATCTTCGGCCAGACGATCCCGGTCTCGAAGCCGGGCCTGGACATCACCCTTCGCGAGCCGATCGGCGTCGTGGGCCTGATCGTGCCGTGGAACTTCCCGCTCCTGATGGCGAGCTGGAAGGTCGCCCCGGCGCTCGCCGCCGGCAACACGGCGATCCTCAAGCC
>DAINSJ010000165.1:0-4108 GCA_036741375.1 Candidatus Limnocylindrales bacterium | reverse complement strand
CCGAGAATCGTCGGCTCCGGAGATCCCGCTCGAGGGTCACGAACCGAGCAACCATGATCCATCGGCCTCGACTCGGGACGCGTCCGGCGGGACTTATCGCCCCGTCATCATCGCAATCGCCTCGCTCGAACTGAGCGGGGCGATCGTCTGTCTCGGGCCTCGCTGGGCGCCGCCGAGGGGCCCCGACCACTCACCGCGCCCCCGGCTCCGGGATTGGCCCAGGGCCCCACGTCGGCATGATTGGCCCCGCGTCGGTCAGGTCCAAATGAAGCAACGCGGGGCGTTCAACCAAGGTAGTGATCGGGCCAGGCGAGCCCAATAGGCTGTTTCGCCTATTCCGCGGGAGCGGACCGCTGCGCCGGTGCCGCTGGGGAGCTGGTCCTTCGATTGCAACCGTTTGGCGGGCGGCACACGACCGCCGGTTGGCCCCCTCGCTCCACGCGAGAGAAGGATCGGGTCATCCTTCCGCAATCGGCGCATTCGGCGAACTCGCGATCGGCTCTCATTTGCCGCCGAACCTAGTCAGGCAAACTTTCGCGCCACTTTGCGACGCCGAGGGTGGCGGTGCGCTGGGGCACCAGGAAGCCCGATTGCGAATGTCGCCCGCGCGACATCTCGACTGTCGCCGGTGGGGTAGCGGTCGAAGCCCATTCACGACAGCCTCGAAGGCCTCTGGGTGGTCATTCGGTGCGGCATTGTTCCCCCGGCGATTTCGCTCCGGATGGCCGCTCAGACGAGATCGCTGGCGCCGCGCGGGGTACGCCGCGCGAGGTCCGCCGCCCGATCAGACCCGACCTGCTACCTGCTCACACCAGCCTCGCGGATGCGCGCGTTTCGCCGGTGCTACCCTTCGCGGAGTCCTTGAAGCCGGTCCTGTGAGGCCGGTCAGCCGGTCCCGTGAGGCCGGGAAGGAGGGTCCTTGGCCAGCGTCGCCGTGCCCGCTTGAGCGCGCCACCCGCCCCTCGATCGAGCGCCGTGGTGGACCCCCGAATCGGCGATCTCGGCCCCGCCCTCCTCGCCCTCGAGGACGGCACCATCTTTCCCGGCGTCGCATTCGGTGCGCCCACGGAGGCCGGCGGCGACCTCGTCGTGAACACGAGCCAGACGGGCTACCAGGAGGTCTGCACCGACCCCTCGTACGCCGGCCAGGTCGTGGTCATGACGTATCCGCTGATCGGCAACTACGGCCGGCTCGTCGACGACGACCAGTCGATCCGACCATGGCTCCGCGGCCTCGTCGTCGCGAACGCGACGGCCGCCGTCCTCGACGACGCCCGGCAGCTCGCCGCGCTCCTGCGCTCGAATGGGATCCCGGCGATCGCGGGGGTCGATACGCGGGCGCTGGCTCGACATCTCCGCGCGAACGGGAGCCTCCGCGGGATCATCGTCGAGCCCGGAGCCGTCGATCAGCAGGCCGCAGTCGATCGAGCGATGAGCGTCCCGCGCTGGGAGGACCAGGACTTCGTCGGCCAGGTCTCGCCGGCGGCCGTGGCGGAGATCGGCGACCCGGCCGAGGGCGGTCCGCTCATCGGCATCGTCGACCTCGGGCTCAAGGCGAACATCGTCCGCAGCCTGCGCCGGCGCGGGGCGCGCGTCCGGATCCTGCCCCACACGGCGACGGCGGAGGACGTGCTCTCCGCCGATCTCGATGGCGTCGTGCTCTCGCCCGGCCCCGGTGACCCGGCACGCCTCGACGGCCCGGTCGCGCTCGCCCGGGCGATTATCGAGGATGGGCGCCCGCTGCTCGGGATCTGCCTCGGCCACCAGATCGTCGGTCGCGCCGCAGGTGCCGAGACGCGCCGCCTGCGGTTCGGCCACCACGGCGCGAATCATCCCGTCCACGATCTCGACAGTGGCCTCGTCCAGGTCACCGCCCAGAACCACGAGGTCCAGGTCGTCGGCGAAACGCTGCCGCTGTCCAGCGGCTTTCACGTCAGCCAGATCAACCTGAACGATCGCTCCGTCGAGGGCCTCCGGCATCGTGATCTGCCGATCGAGACTGTCCAGTACCACCCGGAAGGGGCGCCGGGGCCGCTCGACGCCCTCGCGGTCTTCGATCGGTTCCTCGCCGCCGCGGCGGCTCGATGAGCGGCCCGAAGCCGGCATCCGTCCTGATCCTCGGGTCTGGACCCGTCGTCATCGGCCAGGCGGCCGAGTTCGACTACGCGGGCACGCAGGCCTGCCGCGCGCTGCGGGCCGAGGGTGTGCGGACGATCCTCGTGAACTCGAACCCGGCGACGATCATGACCGACCCCGACGTCGCCGACGCGGTCTACCTCGAGCCGCTCACCGTCGAGGCGGTCGAGGCGGTCATCGCTCGCGAGCGGCCGGAGGGTCTGCTCGCCGGCCTGGGCGGCCAGACCGCGCTCAATCTCGCCATGGACCTCGCGAAGGCGGGCGTCCTGGACCGCTGGAACGTCCGCTTGCTCGGCACGTCGCTCCGGGCCATCGAGATGGCCGAGGACCGCGAGGCGTTTCGCGGCCTGCTCGACCGGATCGGCCAGCCGTATGCGCCGTCGGCGATCGTGGCGGGCGAGAGCCCTGACGAGCGAACTGCCTCGGCCGACGCCGCGCTGGCATCGATCGGCCTGCCGGCGATCATCCGGCCGGCATTCACGCTCGGCGGCACGGGCGGCGGCATCGTCGAGACCGAGACTGCCTATCGCGAGCGGATCCGGGCCGGGCTGCGGGCGAGCCCGATCGGCCAGGTGATGGTCGAGCGCTGCCTCGTCGGCTGGCAGGAGGTCGAGTACGAGGTCATGCGCGACGCGGACGACACGTGCATTGCCGTCTGCTCGATGGAGAACGTCGATCCGCTCGGGATCCACACGGGCGACTCGATCGTCGTCGCGCCGGTCCAGACCCTCACCGACGCGGTCCATCAGCGTCTGCGGAGCGCCGCGCTGGCCATCATCCGGGCCCTCGGCGTCGAGGGTGGCTGCAACGTCCAGTTCGCGCTCTCGCCGGACTCGACCGAGTACGCCGTGATCGAGGTCAACCCGCGGGTCTCGCGCTCGTCGGCGCTCGCGTCGAAGGCGACCGGCTATCCGATCGCCCGCGTCGCGGCCCAGATCGCGGTCGGCCGGCGGCTCGCGGAGATCCCGAACGTCGTCACCGGCACGACGGTCGCCGCATTCGAGCCGGCGCTCGACTACGTGGTCGTGAAGCTGCCGCGTTTCCCGTTCGACAAGTTTCCCAATGCGGACCGCTCGCTCGGGAGCCAGATGAAGGCGACGGGCGAGGTGATGGCGATCGATCGCACGTTCGGCGCCGCGCTGAACAAGGCGCTCAGGGGCCTCGAGCAGGCGGGCGCCGGGCCGCTCGCCGAGGATCCGGCGTGGCCGGCCGTCCTCGGGTACCTCGAGGCCGTGATGGGCGCGCGGAGAACGGGGATCGATGATGCCGAGCTCGATCTCGGCATCGTGGCCGAGGACGAGCCCATCAGGTGGATCGACGAGCGCGGCGAGGCCTGCGAATCGACTCGCCACGCGCAACGGACCGCGGCGCCCATCGTGCTCAAGCGGTTCCTGGCGCCGTCCGACGATCGGCTCTGGCGGATCCTCGCGCTGTTCCGGCGCGGAGTTCCCGAGAGCGCCATCGGGACGGCCACAGGAATCGCGCCGTGGTTTCTCGCCGAGCTGGCCCGCAACGTGGCGCTCGAAGGCGAGGTCCGGCAATTCGGCGAGCGGTTGCTGGATGCGGGAGACCGGGCCGCCGTCGAGCTCCTCGCGACGGTCAAGCGGGCCGGGTTCGGCGATCGCGAGATCGGCGCGCTCGCGGGTGCCACGCCCGCAGCGATCCGTTCGGCGCGAAAGGCGCTCGGGCTCGTCCCGGGCTACGCGATGGTCGACACGTGCGCCGCGGAGTTCGCGGCGGAGACCCCGTACTTCTATGCCACCTACGCCGCGGCAGGCTCCGTGCCGGAGGCGGCTCCCGTGCCGCGACCCGCGGCGCTCGTGATCGGCAGCGGGCCGGTCAGGATCGGGCAGGGGATCGAGTTCGACTACTGCGCGGTGAAAGCCGCCGACACGCTGAGACAGGCCGGCTGGTCGGCCGTCATGATCAACTCGAACCCCGAAACCGTGTCAACCGATTTCGACGCGTCGAC
>DAINSJ010000164.1:0-4156 GCA_036741375.1 Candidatus Limnocylindrales bacterium | reverse complement strand
TCTGGGGCCTGGCGCAGCTCGTGCTCGAGCCGGGCGGGACGTTCGAGTTCCTCGGGGGCGGGGTCGGGCTGGCGCAGCTGGGCGCCGTAAGGAACATCTCGCCGTTCGCGTTCGGCTCGCCGATCCTGTGGGGCGCGCTCGTGATCCTTGGCGCGTTGCTAACGCTCCGGCTCGCGAAGACGAGGTGGGGTTGGGCCGCGGCGATCGCGCTCGGGACGCTCAGCCCGCCACGCCTCCTCGTGTACATGCTCACGGGCCTGCTCGCGGCGATTCGCGAGCCCCGACCACCGGGCGCGCCCGATCCGGACGCGCCGGTCGACGCCTCGACGGCCTACCTCCGATCGTTCCGATGACGCCTTCGGCAGCAGCTCGAGGAATCGACTAACGGGTCCAGACCTGGTCCTGGGCCCGGGCATAGAGGGCGTCGTAGACATTTCACGATGTCACGACTCCGTTGAGGGAGAAGGCCGTCGACCCCACTCCCTCCATCCTATGCTTCAAGGAATGCGGGACCAAGGCCACGACGACCACGAGCAAGGCCACGAGCATGGCCACGAGCACGGCTCCGGCTTCCTTGGCGCGATTCGCGATCTGGTCCGCCCGCACTCCCACGACTCGGTCACGAAGATCGACTCCGCCCTCGAGTCGGACGGGCGTGGCGTCCGAGCGCTCAAGCTGTCGCTCGTTGCGATGCTCGTCACCGCGGTGCTCCAGCTGAGTGTCGTCCTCGCGACGGGATCCGTGGCCCTGTTCTCGGACACCCTTCACAACTTCGCGGATGCGCTGACGGCGCTCCCGATCTGGCTGGCGTTCATCGTCGGGCGACGACCCGCGACGCGGCGCTTCGCGTACGGCTTCGGGCGCGCAGAGGACCTGGCGGGGCTCGTCGTCCTCGTCTTCATCGCCGGCTCGTCCGTCGTCGCCGCCTATGAGGCGATCGATCGCCTGGTTCATCCCGCCGAGGTCCGCTACCTCTGGGCGGTCGCGATTGCGGGCGTCATCGGCTTCGCTGGCAACGAGCTTGTGGCCCAGTACCGGATCAGGGTCGGCCGCCAGATCGGATCGGGCGCCCTGGTCGCCGACGGCCTCCATGCCCGGGCCGACGGGTTCACGTCGCTCGCCGTCGTCGCCGGCGCAGCTGGAGTGGCGCTCGGCTTCCCGGCGGCGGACCCGATTGCCGGGCTGATCATCGCCGTCCTGATCCTGCTCGTGCTCAAGGACGCCGCTCGCGACGTGCTGATGCGGATCATGGACGGCGTCGATCCCGCGATTCGTGGCGACTCCGAGGCCGTCCTCGCGAAGGTGCCGGGGGTCGAAGAGGTTGGCGAGGTCCGCGTCCGATGGATCGGGCATCGTCTCCACGCCGAGGCCGAGGTCACCGTCGACGAGAGCCGAACGATCGCTGAAGCGCACGACATCGCCGAGTCAGCGCGCCACGCGCTGCTCCACGAGGTTCCCCACCTCGCCTCCGCGATCATCCACGCCGATCCGTGCGGCCACGGTGGCAACGACCCCCACGCCGACGTTGCGCATCACCTCGCGCCCGACCGCGTTCGCGTGAGCGAGGCCAGGCCGAAGCAGGTCCTTCCTCCGGTGGCCAACCACTGAACGGACGGTTCGTCGGTTCCTCTGGTGGCCAACCAGTGAACGGACGCTTCGTCGCGGCCGCCTCGGTGGTCGCGGCCATCGGATTCGCGCTCACGTTCTATTGGGTCGTCTGGCTCGTCGGGCGGTATTTCTACGTTCCGTACTCGAATGATGGCGATGTCCCGCTCTTCCAGCAGTACGCGGACCGCATCTTCGGCGGCCTCGTCCCCTACAGGGACTTCACCTTCCTGTACCCGCCGGGCGCGCTTCCGGCCTTCGTCGTTCCGGCGTGGCTCGCGGGGACATCCGTCGATACCGACCGCTACCGGGTCGCGTTCCAGGCGCTCATGGTCGTCTGCGGCTCGATCATGGCGATCCTGTCCGTCCTGACGCTGAGCCGGCTCAGCGATCGCCGGCGAGACATCCTCCTCGGCGGAGCGCTCCTCGTGGCCTCGCCTGCCGTCCTCGGCTGGGTCATCGTCCTGCGCTACGACCTGTGGCCGGCCGCGCTCACCGCGGCAACCATGCTGTGCGTCGTCCTGGCTCGTTACCGGATCGGCGCGATTTTCCTCGGCCTGGCGATCCTCGCGAAGGTCTATCCGATCGTCCTCCTGCCGCTGCTGGCCGCCTACGCCTGGCGGAACGCGGGCCGCCGAGAGGCGGTGCTGTTCGTCGCGATCACGGGCGGCCTCATCGCGGTCGTGTTTGCGCGATTTCTCCTGGTCGACTCGACGGGCTTCATCGACTCGATGACGAAGGCCTTCGACCGATCGCTCCAGGTCGAGAGCCTCGGTGCCGCCGTCCTGTACGTCCTGCACGCAGTCACCGGCCAGCACATCACGATCCAGTTCGGCGGCGGCTCGCACAACCTCGTCGGCCGGCTGCCCGACCTGGCGATCGACATCCAGACGTACGCCCTCGCGGTGCTTCTCGTCATCCTGTGGTTCCGCTTCGCTCGCGGTCCGGCCGATGCGCGCACGCTGCTCCTCGCGGCGGCCGGCGCTGTCTGCATCTATGTCGGCCTCGGGCGGGTGATGTCGGACCAGTACGTGATCTGGCTGATCCCGCTCGTCGCGATGGTCCCCTGGGGAGCGGCACGGCTCGCCGCCCCGGGCCTCATCGCGATTCTCGCCCTGAGCAACTGGATCTATCCCGGCGAATACGCGGGCTTCGAACGCGACTTCGTACCCGGCCCCGCCTGGGTGGTGCTCGCGCGCGTCGTCGCCATCCTCGTCCTCGGGCTCTACCTTGCCCGGCGCGCCTCGCTCGCGCCCAAAGAGGTGGGTGGGGAGGAGAGCGTCAGATCGCCGGAGCCTGCTCCAGAACCTCGGGTCCAGGATTCGTGAGCGACGTTGTTGGCGCCGCACCGATTTGGACAACCGCGCCGAAGCGGGCCTTCAACCTCAGGGCTGGTCCCTCGACGAAACGCCATGACATTGCCGCCGCCCCGAGTGACAGGCCGATGGCAGTCCAGAATTTCAGGGGCGTTTCGACGCCGATGATCAAAATGATCGGCAAGTGCCAGAGATAGAGGCCGTAGCTGACCTTGCCGAACCAGCGAATCACGCTGCCTGAGAGCAAGCTCCACGGCGCTGTGACGGCTCGAGCAATCAGGACGACTCCCGCGAGCTCGGCGATCACGATCGACGCCGTCACCTCGAATGTCCGAACGGCCGGCAGCGCCGTGGCGACGGAATCGGGCGGCACGGAGATTGCCCAGAGCGCAGCCGCGGCGATCGCGACCCATGCGAATCGCGGGCGCCGCAGCATCCCAAGCGTGAACGCGACCGCAGTCGCCGCCCCGAGCAGCAGGGCGTCAGCGCGCGTGTCGGTCGCGATGTAGACGCGACTGAGCGAGACGCCGGTCTGCCAGAGATAGGTGCGCCAAACGACGACCGCAACGGCAAGCAGAACGAATGCGATCAGAAGGCGTCGACGATTCCGGATGACGGCCGTCAGGCCGATCAGCACGACAGGCCAAACCACGTAGAACTGTTCCTCCACGGCCAGCGACCAGGTGTGGCCGAGCGTGCCGAGGACGAACTGGTCTGCTCCGACGATCCGGTTCCAATTTCCGACATAGAGCAGGACCGAGACGACGGCCGACCAGCTCTCCGTCCCGGTCATCACGGTGTAGCCGGCGACGACGGCCACGACGACCACCAGGGCCGGGACGAGTCGCAGGGCGCGGCGCGCGTAAAACCGCCGAAGACGGATCTGCCCGGTCCCGTCAAGCTCCTCGAGCAGGATCGTCGTGATCAGGAATCCCGACAGGACGAAGAAGAGGGTGACCCCGACTCCGCCGCCGTCATCGAAGGTCGGGATGCCGAGATGACCGAAGAACACGAGGAGGATCGCGAAACCTCGCAGCCCGTCGAGCGCAAGGCGGTGCCCGAGCACCGGGATCTTGCGGTCGCCTGCCGTTGCGGCCGCCTGTATCGCAATCGAGCCGGATTCCATCGTCAGTCCTCGGGGATCGAGCCAGCATTCTCCGCGACCGGCGCGAGTCTCGCACACGTGAACCCGCGTCTCGGCCTTGAGGCTCGGGTTGCCGGTCGCGAAGGGCCGT
>DAINSJ010000163.1:0-4238 GCA_036741375.1 Candidatus Limnocylindrales bacterium | reverse complement strand
ACCAGATGTTGTAGTTGCACATCAGGCAGCGGGTCGACTCGGCGACGGCGCCCGTCGCGTCGTAGCCCTGCTCGACCTGGGTCGTGAAGTTGACCTCCGGGTCGCTCGACGGCATCCGCATCTCAACCGGCGTCATGGGGATGTGCTGGCGCGGCAGCACGTCGTAGAACTCAGGCATCTCGTGGCGCCAGGAGCTCGTCACCTTGACGTTCGCGGCGACGGTGACGTCGGTCCGCCCGGCGAGGTACCGATCGATCGCATAGGCGGCCTTCTTGCCGTGGCCGGCGGCCTCGATGAGCGTGGTCGGTCCGGTGACGAAGTCGCCGCAGGCAAAGACGCCGCGGACGTTCGTCGCGTAGGTCGCCGGGTCGACCTTGACACGACCGCGGTTCACCTCGAAGTCGCCCTCGACCGGCAGGAACGTCAGGTCGGCGGCCTGGGAGACCGCGGGGATGACGACGTCGGCCTTGATCTCGAACTCGGAGCCCGGGATCGGCACGGGCGAGCGACGGCCGGAGGCATCTGGCTCGCCGAGCTTGTTGCGGATGAACCGGACGGCGGTCACGTGGCCGTTCTCGCCGAGGACCTCCACCGGGCTCGCGAGGAACTCCATCCTCACGCCTTCGCGCTCGGTCTCGCCCAGCTCCTCCTCGTCGACGACGAGCTCGGAGCGGGTTCGGCGGTAGACGATCGAGACGTTCTCGGCGCCGTGGCGGAGCGACGTCCGGGAGCAGTCCATCGCGGTGTAGCCGCCGCCGATCACGACGACGTTCTGGCCGACCTCGATCGGCTCGCCGAGGTTGGCTCGCTTCATGAAGTCGACGCCATAGTCGACGCCTTCGAGGTCCGCGCCCGGCACGTCGAGCGCGACGGCGTTCATCGCGCCGGCCGTGATCGCGACGCTGTCGAAGTCGCTCTGAAGCTGCTCGAAGGTGATGTCCGACCCGATCGTCGAGTTGAAGTGGAAGCGGACGCCGAGCCGCTCGACGAGCTTGATGTCCATCTCGATCGCCTCGCGCGGGAGGCGGAACGCGGGGACGCCGATGAGCATCGTCCCGCCACCGAACGGCAGGCTGTCGTAGACGTCCACCCCGTAGCCCTTCATCGCCAGCTCGCGCGCCACGGAGATGCCGGCCGGTCCGGCCCCGACAATGGCGACCTTCTCGGCACGGGCCTCGATATGGGGCATGACGTCGGGGATCCCAGAGGCCTCGTGCCACTCGACGAGGAAGCGCTTCATCGCCCGGATTGCGAGGGGCCGATCGATGTCACCGCGTCGGCAGGCCCGCTCGCACGGCGCCGAGCAGACGTATGAGCACATCGCCGCGACGGGGTTCGGCTCCCGGGACAGGATGTAGCCCTCCTCGAAACGGCCCTCGGCCGCGAGGTTCAGGTAGCCGCGGCAGTTCGTTCCAACGGGGCACGCTTCCTGGCACTCGATGTTGCATTGCAGCCAGGAGGCGTCGACGGGCTGGACGAGGAACTCGGGGTGGACGTCGAGGGCCAAGGCGCGGTCGTCTCTTTCCTGCGTCTGATGCGGGGCAAACGGACGGGCAGAAGGACCGACGCAATGTCGGCCGGCGAAGGGAATCTATCACCGGCCCGGTTCGGGCCGCAAAGCCGGGCGTGGGCAACGCCTCCGGCGGGCGCGCTCGCGGAGTGCGCCGGGCGAGCTCGCGGAGGTCCCCGGTTTGCGGGTTGACGCACCATACCCTCGCAGCTACGCTCGGGCTCGGGATCGCCGTCCATCGGCGGACCCAGAGAGGGGCCCGAAACCCGCGTGAGCGCGAGCGAGTTTGCCTTCCTGGCTCTCGGCCTCCTCCTCGGCGCCGCCAGCGGCGTGGCCCTCGGTGTGGTCTTCCGGAGCCGACCGCCACGGCGCGAGATTCGGCTCACCGTCACGCACGCCGCCGTTCCCACACGAGCCTCGACGCTCTCGGATGACGCCTTCGGGACGAACCACGCGGAGCCCGCGCCGGGCGGCCCGGCCGACCGCCGGCAGGTCGACCGACAGGACGACGACGACCACGGCGACCGACGGTACGGGGCTCCCGACGGCCCCGGCTTTTCGCCGGCTCGGGCGGTTCGCGAGACCGACGATTCTCGAACGATCGTTCGATCTTGGTCCGCCGTCGCGGTCGCGATCCATCCCGAGGCGGACCATGGCCTCGAGTTCCTTCGGTCGGGGGGCCCGCGACGACCGCTGATCGAGCGGATCCTCCATGGCGACCACCGGGCGATGCTCATCGCGCTCGACGTGATCGCCGGCGAAGACGGCGCCCTGCGCCGCGATTGGGAGGTCCTCCTGAGCGGTCTCGCGGAGGCGCTCACCGAGCGGGCGAGCGACCTCGGCATCCTCGACTTCCCGATCGGCACCGCATTCTGGGACACGTTCACGATCGAGCAGTGCCGCGAGATCGCCGGATCGCTGGCGTCCCTCGGCTATCGGTTCGATGGCGCCAGCGGCTGGGCCGACTTCCGGGTGCCGAGCTATCGCGACCTGAATCGCGCTCTCGGAGACATCGGCATGGAGCCACGCCGGGTTCGAGCCTGGCCAAACGCGGTCGAGATCGCCGAGCTCTACCTCGGGGCCCGGGCGGCACCCGCCGACGCGGTGGCGCATTGGGCGCCGACGCTCGACGCCAGCGATCTCCGCGAGCTCCTCGGCCCGCGCGCCGACGACGTCGGCGACCTGTGGCTCACCTGGGACTCGATCCGCCCGATTCTGCTCGACCCCGAGGCGGCGTAGTCGCGTCCCTCGACCCCATTCCGGCTCGCCGCGCCGCCGTCCTCGCCTCGGAATTCTCATCTACCAATGGTCGTGGTACAGGCCACCAACCTCGCCCTCCTACGAGACCCTCGGCCTGCCCTCCCGACCCATTTCGTCCCGAGCCACGCACGGAGCGGGATGAATCCCGCGGCGCCGGCAGTCCGGAAGGCACACCTCCTGTTCGAGTACCACCCGGGTTGGTATTTGCAACGATTCGGCCGCCAATGCGAGGTGAGCGCCCCGCTGGGACTCTGGCGCCTCCCGCGGACTCGGCAGGCGGCGCGCGGCGGACTCGGCAGGCGGCGCGGCGGGGCGCGGCGGCGCGGCGCGCGGCGGAGCGGAAGTTCCCATTTGCCACCGGCCGTGGCGTTAGGGAACGGGGACAGGCCTCGCTGACCCAGCCGCCCTCGAAGCGGGAGCGCTTCTATCCCGGCCCACGTTCATTTCGGGATGAAAGTCCATACCGGACCGGCCTCGAGATCCATGTTGGCGGCTCAATCCCTGGCTAATGCCACCCGGGATGAAGTACGGGAAAATCGACGCGCCGCGGCCTCGTGCCGGATCCGCGGCGCCGCACCGGGGCAGGACGCCTAAGCAGGGTGAGCGCCCCGCGGCGACTCCGGCGCCGCCACGGACTCGGCAAGCGACGTCTCCACGGATTCGGGAGGCGGCGCCTCGTCGGCGTCCTCGTCGATGACGATGAGGCGGAACCCTTCCGCGGCCGCGGTGCCGATCCGCTTTCCATGCTCCCCGGCGGACTCGCGGATCCAGCCGTCGATCTTGTCAGGCTCCTTGATCTGGCTGGCATGCTCGCGGAGTGCGCCGATCTTGCGGTCGATCGAGGCGGTGACGTCGACGCGAACCGTCGGCTCGTTGGACCAGAACAGGTATAGCCGGCGCACCTTGTGGGAGGCCAGGCCCTCGCGGGCGAGCCACGGAAACGCCATCGGGTTCCGCGCCGCCGGGTAGACCGCGTCCACGGCCGCGATCCCGGCCGCCCGGTGGTCGACGTGGTTCACACCCTCGTTGCCGTAGAAGATCGTCTCCGGATCGGTCGCCAGCACCGCATCCGGACGGAACGTCCGAATCTCGCGCACGAGGTGCTCCCGCAGGACCAGGTCGTTGGCGAGCGCGCCATCGGGCTGATGCAGGAAGCTGACCCCCGAGTAGCCGACGACGGCCGCTGCGGCGCGCTGCTCCCGCTCGCGCAGGGCCGCGAGGTCGAGCGGATCGGTGTCGGGATCCTCCGCGCCCGCATCGCCGCTCGTGCAGCAGACGAGCCAGCCGATCGAGCCGGCATCGATCCAGCGGGCGGCCGTGGCCGCGGGGCCGAAGTCCGAATCGTCGGGATGTGCGGCGATGACCATGAACCTGGCCGGTCGCCAGTCGTGGGGCGCCTCGAGCGCCGGCTCAGGCGGGGCCGCGGGCGGGGCCGCGGGCTCCTCCGTAGGGCTCACGCGATGCTCAG
>DAINSJ010000162.1:0-4246 GCA_036741375.1 Candidatus Limnocylindrales bacterium | reverse complement strand
CGGGCAAGCAGATCCGCAGAAGCGGTGGCGTAGCGATCCAGTCGCTGCATCTGCCGGTACGGCCCGTACGGACCCTGGTCGCTCCCGCCGCCGGGATCCGGCCCTTCGTCCCAGTCGAGGCCGAGCGAGTGGAGCCCTTCGAGGATGTCGCGCTCGAAGGCCTCCATGCTTCGCGCGGCGTCCGTGTCCTCCATCCGCAGCACGAACGTCCCGCCGGTGTGGCGCGCGTAGAGGTAGTTGAAGAGCGCGGTGCGGGCCGTCCCGATGTGGAGCGGGCCGGTCGGGCTCGGGGCGATCCGGACGCGGATGTCGGTCACCCGCCGATTGTATGGGCCGGCTCTCGGGCGCCTTTCGGGGCGGGGACGCGGTGGAACAGCGCGGGATCGGCTTCGCCTTGGAGGACCCGGACCAGGGCCGCGGGCCGGAGCCCCAGCGTCGCCCGGCCGAGCGGGCCCTCGAGCGTCAGCGAATCGAGCGATTCGGAGCGAGCCAGGATCGTTACCGGCGCGCCGGGTCGGAGGCCGCGGGCCTCGAGATACGACAGGAGCGCGGCGTCCTCCTCGGCCTCCTCGGTGATCCGGTAGATCGTCACGTGCGAGCCTGACGGGATCGTCGAGAGCGGCTCACCGGCCGGGCGGCGGCGAGCGGTCTCGAGATCGATCGGGTTGCCGTGGGGGCAGGTCTCGGGATGGCCCAGCAGCTCGTCGAGGCGGGCCTCGACCCGAGGTGAGATCGCGGCCTGGAGGCGCTCCGCCTCGACGTCCGATTCCGCCCAGCCGAGCCCGACGATCTCGGTCAGGAGCCACTCGCATAGGGCATGGCGGCGGAAGATCGCGTCCGCGGCGGCTCGTCCGGCGGTGCTCAGCTGCAACTCCCGGCCTTCGGCGAGCGCGACAAGGCCGTCGTTGCCGAGCCGCCGGAACATCTCGCTCGCCGCCTGCGTGCTCACGCCGAGGTGCCGTGCGACTTGCGCGGCGGTGACCCGGTTGCCGTCGCCGGCCATGATCCGGAGCGCGAGCAGGTACTCCTGGGCCGCGCTCGACAGGTCCATCGCGGTACGGCGGCGCACCGGGCCGGGGCTCACGACGAGCGCCCCGGCGCGCGGACGCGCCACACGGTCAGGATTGCGGCCCCAACCCCTGCCAGCCACGCCGCCGACAAGAGCACGACGAGCGTGGCTGCAGCCTCCGATTGCCCTGCGCCGCCGAAGGCCACGAAGAAGCCGGCCAGCGGCAGCAATGCGAGGAGCAGGGCGAGCGTCCCGACGGCCAGGATTCGCGACAGGGCCGGGACGAGCAGCAGGAATCCCAGGATCGCGGCCTGGGCAAGCCACGGGAGAAGCGGCTCGGCCGCATCGCAGGACGCCGAATAGGCAGTGCAGCCCGTGATCTGGCCGATGACGGCCGCCGCCGCGAGCCCGAGCGGCGCCCAGGCGAGCAGGGCGAAGCCGAGCCGCCGCGTCGGGTCGGCGAGATCGGCACCGAGCACCGAACGAAGCCGCGGCCCGATCGGCGACTCGGATGCCGGCGACAGCGGGGGATCGGCGGCCGGGCCGCCGTAGGTCGGGGGCAGCCACCCGCGTTCGGTCCGCGACCACGCTCGGCCCGGACCCGTCCCGGCGTTTGCGTCTGCCGCAGGCTCCGTCCGCTCGGCGGCATCGAAGTCGTCCGGCCCGCCCGCGGTGGGTCCGGCCCCTGGCTCCGCGGCGTCCCCGGTCCATGCATCCGTTGCCGTCGGCGAGCCCCGCCGAGCCCTCGATTGGTATTCGGGTCCGTGCTTGCGCGGGTCCGCGTATTCGCGCGGATTGACGGTCCAGTACTCGCCGCTGGTCGGGCCGTACCACGCGGCTCCGCCCCACGTCGGGTCGGCCGGGTCGCGGGCTTCGTCGTAGCTCGTTGAGCCAAGAGTCGCCTTCCGGGTGGTCCGGCGGCGTCCCGTTCCAGGCCGAGAGCCACTCGTCGAACCGGGCGACCGCGCGCCGGCGTTCGACCCCGCCCGGTCTGCGGGCCCTTCGGCTTTACGGCCGGCGGCCCTCGAGCCCGAGCCCCGCTCCGGACCCGGCGCCGCTGCCGGTCTGGCTCCGTCGGCCGGTGCCCCCGGCCGGGCGCGTCGCGTCCGTGCCTGCTCGCGCGCGGCACGGGCGCGAGCCGGATCGGCCCGCCATGGCTCGGCACTCGGCCGGGACGCGCCAGGGGCGGAACCGCCGCGGCCGCGCACGCCGCGCGAATCGCCGGTCAACACGTCATATGCCTCGTGAATCGCGAGAAAGCGCGGGAGCGCCGCCTCCCCGGCGGAGTCGGGGTGGAAGGCCTTGGCGAGTCGCCGGTATGCCCGCTTGACCTCGGCCGGAGACGCTCCGGGCTCGAGTCCAAGGGTCCGGTAGGGGTCGATCGCCATCCCGCTCAGCGAACGAGCTCGCCGATCGGCGCCAGCTCGAAGGACGGGACCGCCTCGGCCGCGGGCCGGCCGTGTGGGTCGGTGATCACGGGCCGGTGGTAGCGGCCGAGCGCTCGCAGGGGCGCCCCGTCCAGGGCGCCGGCCTGGCGCAGGGTCTCGATCGACGCGGCCCAAGTGCCGCGCTCGTACCCGTCGCCGTCCTCGATCTTGATCGCGATCCCGGAGGCAGCGCTCGAGACTCCCTTGGCGCGCGGCCCCGGGAGAATCGCCATGCCGCGGAGCGCTTCCATGCCGCCCTTCGAGATGATCCGACCGGGGAGGGCCTTCATCAGTGAGGTGTCGATCCGGTCGCGGGTCCCGCCGATCATCTCGGGGTGGGCGAGGAGCGCGTCGCGAATGAAGACCATCGAAGCGACGAGCGGCGATCGCGAATCCTCGGGCGCGACCGCCGCGGGATCCGCGAGGAACGCATAAGCCTGGGCGATCTCGTGGAGGCGGAAGGCATAGGTCGGAATGCCACAGCCATCGATGCCCATGACGAGCCGAGCCGGCGTGGTCCGGAACGCCCGCGCCACCACCTCGCGGTAGGCGACCTGGGCCGGGTGCTCCTCGAGCCAGTAGTTGTCGGTCGACCAGCCGCGCAGCTTGCACAGAAGCAGGAAGACGGAGTGCTGGCCGGAGCACATGTGACGGACCGCACTGGGGCGTTCGCCGTCGCGGGCGAGTCGCGCCGCGGTGAGCGCATCGAGCGGCATTCCCTCGGTCCCGGTCGCGAGCGCCGCCTGGCTGACCCCGGTGCGCCGGTAGAGCGCCTGCAGCGTCCGGACGTGCAGGTCCTCGCCGGAGTGGCTGCTCGCCATGATCGCGAGCTCCGCCGGCTCGAGGCCGAACGCCTGCTGGCCCCCGGCGTCCAGGAGCGCCGCGACACCGAAGGGCTTGACGGCGGATCGCAGGTTCACGAGGTGCTCGGGGTCGCCGAGCGCCCGGATCATCCCGCCGGCCACGTCGACCTCGACGATGTCGCCTCGATGGACGCTCTCCTCGATCCCGTTGCGCAGCTGGCGAACGAGGACGGGAGGCGCGGTTCGCCTCGCCCGCGTGGCGCTCGCTCGCGCCCGCTGGCGATCCGATGGTGCGGGGGCGGCAGGCACGAGGAGCACGACCTCCGAGGCAGATCCGGGCGTCGATTGGGCGAGTACGTCGATGCTAGGATGCGCCGCGGAATGACGCTACATGTCTCGAACCACCCCGCGGTCCAGCACAAGCTGCGGATCCTGCGCGACGAGTCGACCGAGCCGAAGAAGTTCCGCGAGATCGTTCGCGAGCTGTCGTGGCTGCTCGGCTACGAAGCGCTAGCGGATGCGCGGCTCCGACCCCATGAGGTCCGAACCCCGCTCGAGACGATCGCCGCGAGCGAGCTCGACGACCGGATCGGGCTCGTGCCGATCCTGCGAGCCGGGCTCGGGATGGTCGACGCCATGCTCGAGCTCATGCCGACCGCCCAGGTCTGGCACCTCGGCCTCTTTCGGGACGAGCGGACACTGCGGCCCGTGGAGTACTACAACAAGCTGCCCGACTCGGCGACGGTCGACCTCTGCCTGATCCTCGACCCGATGCTCGCGACCGGCGGCTCGGCGACGGCAGCGATCGAGGTCCTGAAGCGCTGGGGCGCGGTGACGCCGGTCCGGATCAAGCTCGTGAACCTGATTGCCTCCCCCGAGGGGGTCAAGGCAGTCTCGGAGGCCCACCCGGACGTCGAGATCTACGCAGCCGCCCTCGACCGCGAGCTCAACGAGAAGGGTTACATCCTCCCAGGCCTCGGCGACGCCGGCGACCGCCAGTTCGGGAC
>DAINSJ010000161.1:0-4290 GCA_036741375.1 Candidatus Limnocylindrales bacterium | reverse complement strand
CGCAACCTCTTCCACACGTCGGTGGCGATGTGGGACGCCTGGGCTGCCTACGACCCGACCGCGTCCGGCTACATCGACAAGGAGAAGGTCCAGGCCTCCGACGTCGCGGCCGCGCGGAACGAGGCGATCAGCTACGCGGCCTATCGCGTCCTGACGTCGCGCTTCATCAAGGCCGTCGGTGCCGACCAGTCCCTCGGGGAGTTCGACGACCTGATGGACGGGCTGTGCTACCCGCTCACGAACACGTCGACGACCGGCAACTCCCCGGCCGCGGTCGGCAACCGGATTGCGGCGGCGGTGCTGGCGGCGGGTCTCGCCGACGGCTCGAACGAAGCCACGGGCTACAAGGACCCGACCTACAAGCCCGTCAACGATCCCTTGATCGTGGACGGCATCGGCGCCGCGATGAAGGATCCCAACCGCTGGCAGCCGCTCCAGATCGCACACATGATCTCGCAGAACGGGATCCCAGTGACCAACGGCGTCCAGGCGGCGGTAGGCCCGTACTGGGGCCACGTGATGACCTTCGCGATCCCGCCCGGTGGAGCGCCAGGCGTGCCGATCGATCCAGGACCGCAGCCTCGGCTTGGCGACCCTGCGACGGACGGAGCCTTCAAGACGCAGGTTGTCGAAGTCATTCGTGATAGCAGCCTCGTGGATCCCACAACCGCCGTGATGGTGGACATCTCGCCTGCAACGCTCGGCGGGAACGACGTCGGCACGAACGATGGCAAGGGCCATGCCGTTAACGGTGTGACGGGACAGCCGTACGCCGCGGACGTCGTGGACCAAGGCGACTTTGCCCGCGCTCTGGCCGAGTTCTGGGCCGATGGCCCGAAGTCGGAGACGCCGCCGGGTCATTGGAATGTCATCGCGAATGCAGTGTCCGACGCCCTCGCGCCGAAGCTGAGGATCGGCGGCACGGGACCGACCGTCGACCGCCTCCAGTGGGATGTGAAGCTGTATCTCGCGCTCAACGGCGCCGTCCACGACGCGGCCGTGGCCGCGTGGGGCCTCAAGGGCAAATACGACGGCACGCGGCCGATCTCGATGATCCGGTACATGGGTGGCCTCGGCCAGTCGACCGATCCATCGCAACCGTCCTACAACCAGGAGGGCCTGCCTCTCGTGCCTGGGCTCATCGAGGTGGTCACGAAGGAATCGACGGCAGCGGGCGCGCCGAAAGCCGCCCTCGCGGGCCACGAGGGCGAGATCGCGATCCGGGCCTGGAAAGGCAACCCGGCCGATCCCAAGACGCAGGTTGGTGGCGTTGGCTGGATCCTGGCGGCGAGGTGGGTGCCATATCAGCTGCCCACCTTTGTGACCCCGGCGTTCCAGGGCTACGTGTCCGGGCACAGCACCTTCAGCCGCGCGGCCGCCGAGGTCATGACCGGATTCACGGGCAGCGAGTGGTTTCCCGGTGGCCTAAGCGAGTGGACCATCAAGGCGGGATCTCTGAAGTTCGAGAAAGGGCCCACGACCGACGTGGTTCTCCAGTGGGGCACTTACTACGACGCGTCAGACCAGGCGGGCCAGTCGCGCCTCTTCGGCGGGATCCACGTCCAGGCCGACGACTTCACCGGCCGGATCATCGGCTCGACGTGCGGCAAGGACGCCTGGGCGCTCGCCCAGCGCTACTACGCGGGCCTGGCCTCGGCAGCCAACTGACCAACAACTGACCAAAGGCCCGGCGCGGCGAGTCGCTGCGTGGAATCCCGCAATGGGAACGCCACCGCGGGCTGCCATGATGGCCACGTGCCTGAGCCGATCCGCCTCGCCCTCGTGGACGATCATCCCGCAATTGCCCTCGCGCTCCAGACTGCGATCGATCGTGGAGAAGCGGGTGGTGCGGCCATCCAGCTCGTTGGGACGGCCCGAACGCCCGAGGACGGGATCGCGCTCGTCCGCAGTTCGGGGCCCGATGCGCCCGATGTGATCCTTTGCGACATCCAGCTGCGGGCCGGGACCGACGGCCTCGAGGTCGTCGAGGCCGCGCATGCCGTCGGTTGTCGGGCGATCGTGCTGACGTCCTTTCATCGATCGTCGCTGATGCGAGCTGCCTTCGAGCGGGGCGCATCCGGGTTCCTGGACAAGGGAGCGGAGCTGGACGAGGTGCTCCGCGCCGTGCGAGTCGTGGCGGCTGGGGGAACCGCCTTCTCGGCTGCGACGCTGGATGCGGCCCGATATGCGCCTCGACCCCCGTCCGGTCGTGAGATCGCCGTGCTCAGCGAGCTCAACAAGGGCGCGACGAGCGAGGAGATCGGGGCGCGGCTCGGCATCTCGTCGCGAACGGTCGAGAGCCACCTCCGCCGGTTGTTCGATCGATACGGGGTCGTCTCTCGCACCGAGCTTGCCGTGCTGTCGGTGCACGAAGGCTGGATCGACTCGACCCCGAGCTGAAGATGGACGAACGCGGGCCGCGGAGGATACCGAGGCTGCCCGCGATCGCCATCGTCCTCGCCGCGACCCTCGTGGCCGTCGGGCTGGTCCTGAGGCTGCTGGACGTGCTGCCCGGGCAGGGCCCGCTTCCCGATCGCCTTGTGCCGCTGCTCCTGGCGCTGGCCGGCGTGTGCATCGCCGGCCTCACGATCGGCCGCGCGGCCGCGGGTGCGTGGCTCGCGACGGTCGTCGCCAGCGGCATCGCTGCCATCGAGATCCTCGGGATCGTCCGTGGCTGGCAGCCTCTTTCGGCTGCCGCTTCCTGGCCATGGCTCGCCGCCCTCGCGGTCTTCGGGCTCCTGGTGGCGACGGCGATCGCGGGCGCCTACGCGGCGGAGCCGCGGCTCGGGCGAGGAGGAATCCGGCTCGGGGTTCGCATGCTCGTGGTCGCCGGCCTGGTGGCGCTCGCGATCTGTGCCGCGTGGACGATCCTGACGGCGTCGACGGCCGCGCAGGTCGCAGGCCCGGTGGACCTCTGGCCGATCCGGGCAACCTCGCGGATCGCCCTCGCGCTCATCGTCGGGTTTGGGATCGTGGGAGCTCTGCGGGACCTGGACGGCCCGATCGGCCGGGCACGGACCCGGCTTGCTTCGTCAGACGATTCGGGCGGGCGCGCCGGCCCGGCCGCGTTCCTGCGGTTCCTCGGCGACGAGCTCGTTCCCGCCGCAGCCGCGAGCCGGCGTCACGGCGCGGAGGAGGAGCGGGCTCGTCTCGCAGCCGATCTGCATGCGTTCGTCCTCCCGGACCTCCGGCGTGCTGCAGCGGCCGCCGACGCCGCCACGGATGTCCCCGAGCCCCTCCTTGTCGGCCTGCGGAACGTCCTCGGCGATGTTGAGGGGCTGATGCATGCGCGCCAGTCGATCGTCCTCGACGAGTTCGGGCTGGTCGCGGCCCTCGAATGGCTCGCCGAACGCACCGAGGAACGGAGTGACGTGCGGGTCCTGATCGAGCTGGACCCGAGCGACGGCGACGGCGGGACCGGAGCCGGCATCCCAAAGCCCGTCGAGCGCGCCGCATTCCGAATCGCGCTGCTCGCCCTCGACAATGTCGTGCGCCACGCCGATGGTTCGCACGTTGTCGTCCGGCTCACGACCGACGGAGGGCACCTTCGTCTCGAGGTCGGCGACGACGGGCCTGGCATCGAGGCGGCGGCGTCACGATCCGATCCGGGGCGGGGCCTCGTCGACATGCGCTCCGAGGCCGCTGCGGCCGGCGCGTCCCTGACCATCGCGGCATCGGACCCGGGCACACGCATCGAGCTTCAGTGGCCCAAGCCTCCCCGGTCCTGAGGAATTTCACCCACGATCGCCGAGGGCACCTTGCCGATGGCCGGTGGGCCGCGGAGACACGACCCTTCGAGCACGGAGCGACGCCCTGCCGTCGACCGCCACCGGAGACGACATGCACAAGCGAATGCTGACCTGGCTCGCAGGGACCCGCCCGAAGGTGGCCAGGGGCTCGATCTAGCCCTAGCTGTGCACCCACGTGACGCGGAATGACGTGCCGCCCGATGTCAGGGCCGACGTCCGGGTTCGAACGATGCTCAGTCGCGTCATCGACAGCTTCACGTGGGTCCAGCGATCGTCGTCGATGCTCGCCCGGGAGCCGCCAATCGTCGCGTGGGCGTTCGTGAATTGCACCGGTGCGAAGCGCGGTAGCCCGATCGGCGCGCAGGTGCCGGGACAATCGACCGCCGGCGCCTCGACGATCCAGTCCGCAGTCCGCCTCGGCGCGCCCGGCGCGGAGGCCGTGAGGGTGTAGGACCCCTGCCCCTCAACGTCGAACAGCGTCATCGTGAAGCGTCCGCCCGAATAGAGGATCCGGGCCGACATATGGTCGCCCGCCTCGATC
>DAINSJ010000160.1:0-4292 GCA_036741375.1 Candidatus Limnocylindrales bacterium | reverse complement strand
GAGGCCTACGAGCGCCTGATCGCGGAGGGCTGAGGGTGGCCTACGGTCCTCACACGCCCGCCGACCGGGAGCGGATGCTCGCGACCCTCGGCATGGCCAGCGTCGACGAGCTCTTCGCCGACATTCCCGAGGCACTCCGATCGAGCCCCCTTCGCCTCGACCCGCCGGAGGCGGAGCAGCAGCTCATGGCCCGGATGGGCGCCCTCGCCGGCAGGAACCGGGTGGATCTCGCGTCATTCCTCGGGGCTGGCTCATATCGCCACTTCTCCCCGCCTCTCGTCGATCAGATCCTGCTGCGCGGGGAGTGGTACACGGCCTATACGCCGTACCAGCCCGAGGTCAGCCAGGGCACGCTCCAGAGCATCTACGAGTACGAGTCGCTGGTCGCCGAGCTCCTGGGCCTCGACGTCGTGTCCGCGTCGCACTACGACGGCGCGGCCGCGACCGCCGAGGCCGCGCTCATGACCTGCCGCGCGACGCAACGCCACCGCGTGTTCGTGAGCCGGGGGATCCATCCGCAATACCGCGAGGTCGTCAGGACGTACTTCGCCGGCGCCGGCCTGCGCGTGGACGAGGTTCCACTGGTCGCCGAGGGTCCGGCCGCCGGCACGACGGACCTCGAGGCCCTCGAGGCACTCCTCGCAGAATCGGACGCGCCCGTCGCCGGCGTGCTCCTCGGCCAGCCGAACTTCTACGGCCTCCTGGAGCCGATGGCCGAGGCCTCCCGCCTCACCCATGCCGCCGGGGGGCTGTTCGTCGCGGTCGTCGAGCCCGTCTCGCTCGCGGTCCTCGCTCCGCCGGGCGCGTACGGCGCCGACATCGCCGCCGGCGAGGGCCAATCGCTCGGGATCCCGACCCAGTACGGCGGGCCATATCTCGGGATCCTGGCCTGCACCGACGCGCTCGTGCGCCAGATTCCGGGCCGTCTCGTCGGCATGACGACGGATCTCGACGGCCGGCGCGCGTACGTCATGACGCTCCAGGCCCGCGAGCAGCACATCCGGCGCGAGAAGGCGGCCAGCAACATCTGCACGAACCAGGCCCTTCTCGCCCTGGCCGCGAGCGTCTGGATCGCAGCCCTCGGCCCGCACGGCCTGCGTGACGTCGCGGCGCTCGGTGCCGCCCGCGCGACGGAGCTCGAGGCGGCCCTGGCCGCCGCCGGCGCGCCGCGTCTCCACGCCGGCCCATACCTCAACGAGTTCGTCGTCCGGGTGCCGGATGCGCGAGCCGTCCATCAACGCCTGCTCGACCACGGCGTTCTCGCCGGGCTCCTCCTCGCCGATGCGGCGCCCGACGAACCGTCGGTCGCCGACGGGCTGCTCGTCTGCGCGACCGAGGTCACGACGAGCGCGGAGATCGCGACCTTTGCGGCCGCGCTCTCGGACGTCCTGGCGAGCGGCGGCGTCCTCGCGGATGGACGCGTCCCGGCGGGAGCCGCTTCGTGAGCGCCAGCGGGCCGCGCCTCCAGCCGACGCTGTTCGAGCTCTCCAAGCCGGGCCGTGGCGGCGGCAAGGTACCCCATCCGCCATCGGACGCGCTCGACCGGATCCCGGCCGACCAGCAACGTCTGGCGCCACCGGCCCTGCCCGAGCTGAACGAGCCCGAGGTCGTCCGCCACTACGTCAATCTGTCGCAGCTCAACCATGCCGTCGACACCGGCTTCTATCCGCTGGGCTCGTGCACGATGAAGTGGAACCCGAAGGTCAACGAGTGGGCGGCTCGTCTGCCCGGCTTCGCAACCCTCCATCCGCTGTCGCCGGATGCCGTTGCCCAGGGCACGCTGCAGCTCCTCTGGGAGCTCGAGCAGATCCTCGTCGAGATCAGCGGCATGCGGGCCGTGACGCTCCAGCCGGCGGCCGGCGCGCAGGGCGAGCTGACCGGCATCCTGATGATCCGGGCGTACCACGCCGAACGGGGCGACACCGGCCGGACCGAGGTTCTCGTCCCGGACTCCGCCCATGGGACGAACCCGGCGACCGCCACCATGGCCGGCCTGCGGACCGTCTCGATCAAGGCCGCGCCCGACGGCGGCCTGGACCTCGCCGCGTTCAAGTCGGCCCTCGGCCCCCAGACGGCCGCGGTCATGATCACGAACCCCTCGACCATGGGCCTCTTCGAGTCCCGGATCGGTGAGCTCATCGAGGCGGTCCACGCGGTCGGCGCGCTCGCGTACATGGATGGCGCGAACCTCAACGCGATCCTCGGCCGCTTCAAGCCCGGCGAGGCCGGCTTCGACGTCATGCACATCAACACCCACAAGACGTTCTCGACGCCCCACGGCGGCGGCGGACCCGGCGCCGGACCCGTCGGGGTGGGGGAGAAGCTGCTGCCCTTCCTGCCCTCGCCCCGGGTCCTGCGCAACGACGACGGCACGTTCCGGCTCGAGCGGGCAGGCGAGCGGCCGGCCTCGATCGGGCGCCTCCGCGCTTTCGTCGGCAGCACGGGCGTGCTCGTGCGCGCGTACGCGTACCTCAAGACGCACGGCGCGAGCGGCCTCGCCGAGATCACCGATGACGCCGTGCTTGCAGCCAACTACCTGAAGCAGCGGATCTCGTGCTCGGGTGCCTACGACATCCCGTTCCACGGGGTCTGCAAGCACGAGTTCATCGCCTCCGCGGCGTCGATCAAGAAGCGCACCGGCGTCCGCACGCTCGATATCGCGAAGCGGCTCCTCGACCACGGCTTCCACGCGCCGACGGTGTACTTCCCGCTCACGGTCGACGAGGCGATGCTCATCGAGCCAACGGAGACGGAATCGATCGAGACGCTCGATGCCTTTGCCGACACGCTGATCGCAATCGCCCACGAGGCCGACACGGACCCCGGGGCCGTGACGTCGGCGCCGCATACCGCGCCGGTCCGGCGGCTCGACGAGGTCGGGGCTGCGCGCAACCCGAATCTCCGCTGGCGCCCGGTGGCCGCGGAATGGATACCTTGTCCGGATTGATCCCCGACTGATACCTGGCGGGAACGTCGTGCGGGCCCGAGCGAGCGGCAAATCGCAATACAGTTGCAACTGAACCTTTCGAGCCGGGTTCCGGTATCGTCCTGAAGAGGGCGGAGAGGGAACCATCGCCGAGCTGGAGAGGTTCACGCTGGACGACAGGGCCCGAGCGATCGCCGCTGCTGCGCTCGCCACCGATCGCGACCTGGTTCGCCTGATGCAGGCGGACGATCTCGACGCGTTCGAGGCCTTCTTCGCCCGCCACCGGGGCCTCATCGAGCGGACCGCCTACGCGCTCGTTGGGGACCGACAGGCCGCCGAAGAGGTCCTCCAGGACACGTTCCTCCGGGCGTACCGGCATCGGGCGTCGCTCCGGACCGACGTATCGCCCGTGCCGTGGCTCTATCGGGTCGCGCTCAACCTCTGTTATTCCCGGCTGGCCCGGCGGCGCCTCGCGGAGGAGCCGATCGGCGAGACGACCGCGGAACTGCGCGACCACACCCCCGAGCCGGCGGATCTCATCGAGCGCGAGGAGCTCCGGCGCTCGGTCCGGCGCGGCGTGGCCGCTCTCCCGGAGAAGCATCGGCTCGTCATCGTCCTGTACTACCTCCATGGGCTTTCGCTCCAGGAGACCGCCGCGACCCTCGGGATTCGCCTCGGGACGACGAAGTCGCGGATCCATTACGCCCTGCACGCCCTGCGCGAGCATCTCGGCAGCGAGCGTCCCCCGGTGCGACGGGCCACCCTCCCCGCGCTCACGTCGCCGGTCACTGCCCGCGGCCGGCGTGGCGGCCGTCGATGACCGGGTTCCCGGGGATGACCAGGCGCTCGGCGTGCCGCGTTCATCGGCCCGCTCTCGCCGCCCTTGCCGAGCGGCAGGTCGCCGGGCCGGATGGCCAGGCGGCACTCGAGCACGTCGAACGCTGCCCGGCCTGCGCGAAGGAGCTAGGGGAGCTGATGCTCACGGTGGTGGTCCTGCGGCGGATGGGCGCGGAGGCGGCGACCGCCGAGTCAATCGGCCGGGATGACGCCTGGAATCGCCTGCGGGCCCGGATCGAGCGGTCGAGCCGGCGTGCGCGGCAGCAGGCGTCGCAGTGGCGCGCGACCGTCGGCGGGCTCGCGACCGCAAGCCTGCTCGTGGCCGTCCTCGTCGGACCGCGGGCCGTTCACGTGACGGATAACACGTACGGTGAGATCGAGCCCGTCTCGTTCTACCGCCAGACCGACCGGGCCGAGACGCAGCAGGAGCAGGCGCGCCTCAACTCCCTCCGCAGAAATGCGGCCTCGAGCTCAACCCAGTGGGTCGGCGCCGTCATGAGGCCCGCATCCGCATCCCGATGGCATCCAG
>DAINSJ010000159.1:0-4307 GCA_036741375.1 Candidatus Limnocylindrales bacterium | reverse complement strand
TTCGGTCGACAACTTCTTCGGCCAGAACGATCCGAACGAAACGCTGCGAAGGCAGTTCTCGAATGAGCTGCATGTCGAACCTGGCCACCCGCCGGTCTTCATCTGGACGACCGCGGACGACGCCCTCGTGCCGTTCACGCACTCGAAGCTGTTCGCCGAGGCGTGCGAACGCGCCGGCGTCCCGGTCGAGTTCACGCTATTTTCCCACGGTCCGCACGGCATGGGCCTCGCGCTTGACGCGCCAAACGAGGCGCGCGGCTGGACGACGCAGCTGCTGGCCTGGCTCCACCAGCAATGGGGAGCCTGAGCCGACCAGTTCCGCGCCCCGGGACGCGGCGGCCATCAGCGTCCGACCGATCTGGGTGCCGTCGCGTCGGTGAGCGCGCTGCCGATTTCCGGCGAATTTCAATCACACGGGAGCAAGTCCCCGGATCTCTGACACACGGCCGCGCCAAGGGAATCTGTCACCTCGGCGCCCGCCCGCCACGCTCGTTTCGCCCTCGGGGAGGCCAAATCGGGTGACCAACTCCCGGGTGGATGGAATCTGACAGAAACGCGAGCACCCGATCCGCGAATCATGGCCTCGGCGCCCCACGCGCGTGCCGGCGCTCGCACGTGACCTCTACATGGATCTGCCAATCGCGGTCGACGGCGCCGCTTGACGACAGCAGCAATACAGCTATGCTGCAATCCCGTGAAGACACATCTCCTGACCGTCCAGTCGAGAGGCACCGTGGCGCTCCCCGCCGACCTGCGGCGGCGTCTCCACCTGGATCGCGCCGACGCGCAGATCAAGCTGGTTGAACACGAAGACGGGCGTGTGGAACTCGTTCCGGTCGTCGCGATCCCGGCCGATCAGGCCTGGTTCTGGACCGAACGCTGGCAGGCGATGGAACGTGAAGCGGATGCGGACACCGCCGCCGGCCGAGCAACCGTGGTCGATGGTGTTGACGAGCTGATCTCGCTGCTCGACGGATAGGTGAAGTACGTCGTCCTCGAATCGTTCAAGGCCGACTACAAACGTCTCTCGGCGGGAGAACAGGATCGCTTCAAGAAGGTGCTGCCCGACTTCGTCGCGGCGTGCGATCGCCATGCAGGAGATTCCACGGCCACGTGGCCCGCTGCGTTGCGGGTGAAGGATGTTGAAGGTGCGCCTGGGATCTGGGAAATGACCTGGAGCTTCCGCGGCCCGGACGGTCGCGCGTCGTTCGAATGGGCTCAGATCGACGGCGCACTGGCGGTGCGCTGGCGCCGGATCGGCGGCCATTCGATCTTCAAGCAGCCTTGACTGGGCGGCCGCGTCGCTCGTTCAGCTGAACAGACACCAACCCCGCCGCGCTCGAGCCCGCCGCGCCCTATTTCGTCGAGGCGATCCTCGGGACCGTCGAGGTGGCGAGCCGCTCCTCGAAGCGCCGGATCGAGTCGTCGAGCCGAGCCAGGTGCTCGGAGAGGCGCCGGCGAGCCTCCTCGGCCGCTCCGTCGAGGCCGGTGATCTCGAAGATCCGCCAGTGCCGCAGGATCGGCATGAGCACCTCATCGCGGTGCACCCGCAGGTCGTAGATCCCCGCCTTCGCGATCTGGCTGGCCTTGCGCAGGAAGCCCGGGATCCCGGCGCCCGGCATCTGGAAGGCCAGGACCTCGTCGACGATGGCCCGAACCGCCGCCGACGGATCGATCTTCAGTGCAGCGGCAAGCACGTCCCGGTAGAAAACCATGTGGAGGTTCTCGTCCGTCGCGATGCGGACCATGATCCGGTCCGCCACCGGGTCGTCCGAGTAGCGGCCGGTGTTGCGGTGGGCGATGCGGGTGGCCAGCTCCTGGAACGCGACATAAGCCAGGCCGTGCAGCGTGTCCGTTGCCGAACGGTCGTAGCCCTGCTGGAGCTGCGTCATCCGGCCCCGCTCGAGCGCGATCGGGTCGATGTTGCGAGTGACCGTGAGGTAGTCGCGCAGGACGATCGCGTGGCGGCCCTCCTCGGCCGTCCAGCGGCCGATCCAGCTGATCCAGGCGCCTTCCCCGCTGCCAAACATGCCGTGGATGAGGCGGTGGTAGCTCGGCAGGTTGTCCTCGGTCAGCAGACCGATCTCGAACGCGGTCTGGGCCACGCCGGTCAGGCGCGGCTGGTCGGGCGTCCACGGCTCCTTGTCGAAGTCACGACCCAGCCGATAGGGGATGAAGTCGTGCGGGAACCACTCCTGGGCCATTGCGGCGTGGCGGTCGTAGAGGCGCCCGACCTCTGGCTCGAGCTCGATGAGGAGCGCGCTCTCATCGACGTGGTTCACCATGCCGACAGGCTAGACCCGATCGGCGACTCTGGCCGTGGAACCTGTGCAGGCCTGCATGGCAGTTGCCCGGCACCTTCGACCGTGGCCCCCGTCGTCCGTGACCGATTGTTTCGTTGAAGAAATGAGGCGTACGCGTTGATCGCCGTAGCCCGGCTGCCGATTTCCGGCGAATTTCAATCACACGGGAGCAAGTCCCCGGATCTCTGACACACGGCCGCGCCAAGGGAATCTGTCACCTCGGCGCCCGCCCGCCACGCTCGTTTCGCCCTCGGGGAGGCCAAATCGGGTGACCAACTCCCGGGTGGATGCAATCTGACAGAAACAAAAGGACCATCGCCACGACGTCGGCTGGGGCATAGTCACTTACGGCGTGGCAAGCGAACCCGGGATCGTCTTTCACATCCTCGGCCCGATCGAGATCAGCGTCGACGGCCGGTCCATCCCGCTGCCCGGCGGGTACGCGCGATCGATCCTCGGCATGCTCCTGCTGCATCCCAATCGGGTTCTGTCCCCGGACGACCTGATCGACGCCCTCTGGCGGGACAACCCGCCTCGGACCGCGCCGAACGTGCTCCAGGCGCATGTCGTGTCCCTCCGACGAGCCCTCCGTGCCGGGGGCGAGCGACTCGTAAGCCGCCTCGAAACGCACCCATCGGGCTATCGCTTGCGGGTCGAGCCCCAGGAGCTCGATTCGGAGCTGTTCGAAGCCGAGGTCGCGGACGCGGAGCGGCTTGCATCCGGCAACCCAGCCGCCGCGCTCGATGCGCTGCGTCGAGCGCTGGGTCGCTGGCGCGGCACGGTGGATGCGGGCGGAATCGATCCGGCCGCCGCGGCTGGCGCGATCACCCGCCTCGAGGAGCTCCGGCTGGGCGCGAGCGAGACCCTCGCCGAGCTGAACCTGCGGCTGGGCCGAGCGCGCGACGCCGCCGCCGATCTCGAGCCCCTGGCGCGCGAACACCCCTTCCGGGAGCGGTTCCACGCGCTGCTGATGATCGCCCTCTATCGGACGGGCCGGCAGGCCGACGCCCTGGCCGCGTATCGGACTGCCCGTGACGCCCTCGTCAACGAGCTCGGTGTCGAACCCGGGCCCGAGCTGCGGGCCCTCGAGCTCGCGGTCCTCCGCCAGGAGCCGGGCCTCATGGGGACCACCGCCGGCGATCTGGCCGCGCTCGATGGCGGACCGGTCGCGGCGTCGAACGCCAGGCCAGCCGCGATGCACGACATGCCGTCGATCGACACGTCGTTCGTCGGCCGCAACGCGGAGCTCGCGTCGGTCGTCGAGCTCCTCGGCGTCGAGCGCCTGATCACGATCACTGGGGTCGGCGGATCCGGGAAGACCCGCTTTGCCGTCGAGGCCGCGGCCATCGCCCTCGAGCGATTCCCGGGCGGTATCTGGTTCGTGGACCTCAGCCCGGTTCCGGACGGCGAGCGGATGCAGCTGGCGGTGGCCGCCGGCCTCGGTGTCGCGGAACAGGTCGGCCGAGGGATCCTCGAAACGGTGATCGAGGGCCTCGGCGATACCAGACGCCTCCTCATTCTCGACAACTGCGAGCACGTCGTCGAGCCCTGCGCCCGGTTCGCCGAGGCACTCCTCGAAGGTGCCAAGGGCCTGTCCATCCTCGCGACGAGCCGCGAACCGCTGCGGCTGTCGACCGAAGTGCTGTGGCGTCTGGCTCCTCTCGACCTGGCGGCAGAACCGACCCTCGGTGGCCGCGACCCTGCCGCGTCCGATGCCGTTCGACTGATGCTCGACCGAGCCAGCCGGGTCCGCCCGGGCCGAGCCTGGACGGACGCAGACCTCGAGGCGATGGCCCAGATCTGTCATCGGCTCGATGGCCTCCCGCTCGCGATCGAGATGGCGGCCGCTCGCCTTCGGGTGCTCGAACCGCAGGACGTGCTCGATCGGCTCGACGATCGGTTCCGTCTCCTCACCGACGGCGGGCGAACCGCGATCCCACGCCACCGCACGTTGCGGGCGACCCTCGACTGGAGCTACGAGCTCCTCGACGAGGGCGACCAGGC
>DAINSJ010000158.1:0-4329 GCA_036741375.1 Candidatus Limnocylindrales bacterium | reverse complement strand
TTCGGGTTCCTCGGGCCGAACGGCGCCGGCAAGACCTCGACGATGCGGATGATCGGCTGCGTCTCGCCGGTCACCGAGGGCGAGCTGTCCGTGCTCGGGATGGATCCCGAGCGCGACGGGCCCAAGATCCGGGCGCGGATCGGCGTCGTGCCGCAGCAGGACACCCTCGACACCGAGCTCACGGTCGAGGACAACCTCATGATCTATGGGCGCTATTTCGGGCTGTCGCGCGGGGAGGCCCGCCGTCGGGCGAAGGAGCTCCTCGACTTCGTTCAGCTCACCGAGCGCGCCGACGACCAGGTCGAGCCGCTGTCGGGCGGCATGAAGCGGCGGCTCTCTGTGGCGAGATCGCTGATCAACCAGCCCGATCTGATGCTCCTCGATGAGCCGACGACGGGTCTCGATCCGCAGGCGCGGCACATGGTCTGGGACCGCCTCTACCGGCTGAAGCAGCGCGGCGTGACGCTCGTCCTGACGACGCACTACATGGACGAGGCCGAACAGCTGTGCGATCGCCTCGTCGTGATGGACAAGGCGAAGATCGTCGCCGAAGGATCGCCGCGGGAGCTCATCGAGCGCTATTCGACCCGCGAGGTCACGGAGATGCGGTTCGATCCGGCGGTGCAGGACGCCCTCGGCGATGAGCTGGACGGCCTCGCCGAACGCGTCGAGCGCCTCCCGGACCGCGTGCTCCTCTACACCGACGACGGCGAGGCGGCCGCCGTCGCGGCCCACGAGCGAGGCCTGCGGCCGGAGACGGTGCTCGTTCGCCGATCGACCCTCGAGGACGTCTTCCTGCGGCTCACCGGGCGGAGCCTCATCGAGTGACCGCCTGGGCGGGGGATCGGCCGACGCAGGAGCCGGTGGGGGACTCGATGCTCGCCCGGATCTCGCGCGTCTACGAGCACCAGTTCCTCCTTTATCGCCGCACGTGGCGCGGGTCGCTATTCAACTCGTTCCTGTCGCCGATCCTGTTCCTGCTGGCGATGGGCGTGGGTCTCGGCAGCTACGTCGACAAAGGCGGCGGTGGCTCCCTGGGCGTGCCCTACCTGGCATTCCTGGCGCCCGGCCTCCTCGCCGCGGCGGTCATGCAGACCGCGTCGTTCGAGGCCACGTTCCCGATCATGGCGGGCTTCGTCTGGACGAAGCGCTTCCATGCGATGCACGCGACGCCCCTCCAGCCGCGCGAGATCGCGCTTGGCCAGATCGGCTGGACGGCGACCCGAATCACGCTGGTTGGGGCAATCTTCGTGCTGGTGATGATCCCGTTCGGGGCGGTTCATTCGCCACTCGTCGTCCTCGCCATTCCGGTCGCGACCCTGACGGGCCTCGCCTTCTCCACCCCGATCGCCGCCTACGCAGCGACGCAGAAGACCATGAACCGCTTCAACTACATCTTCCGGTTCGGGATCACGCCTCTGTTCCTGTTCAGCGGGACGTTCTTCCCGGTCGACCAGCTGCCCGGCTTCCTGCAGCCGATCGCCTGGCTGACGCCGCTGTATCACGGCGTCGCGCTCAGCCGGTCGCTGGCGCTCGGGACGATCGGCTCGGACCCGATGGCCGCTCTCGTCCACCTCGGCGTGCTCGTCGCCTTCATCGTCGGCGGGGTCGCCGCCTGCCTTTACCAGTTCGACAAGCGGCTCTCGAAGTGAGCCCCTCGAAGTGAGCGCTGCATCGTGAGCGCGACACGGCCCGCGCTGCTTACCCGCATCCTGCCGCCGGTTCCGTTCGGGAGCCGCCGGGCGATCCACCCGTTCGAGCGGAGCCTGTACCTCTACCGGCGGACGTGGCTGGTCCTCGTGTCGGGCTTCTTCGAGCCACTCTTCTACCTGCTCGCGGTCGGGTTCGGTATCGGCTCATTGATCGGGACCGTTCCTGGGCCGGACGGCCAGCCCGTGCCGTACCAGCTGTTCGTGGCGCCGGCGCTCCTCGCGTCGTCGGCGATGAACGGCGCGATCTTCGAGGTCACCTTCAACGTCTACGGCAAGCTGCGCTGGGACAAGGTCTATGACGCGATGCTCGCGACCCCGCTCGGCGTCGGCGACATCGCCCTCGGCGAGATCGCGTGGGCCCTGTTCCGGGGCCTGCTCTACGCGATCGGCTTTGTGCTCGTGATCCTCGTCCTGGGCCTCTTCCGTTCGCCGTTCTTCCTGCTCGCGATCCCCGCGGCGATGCTCATCGGGTTCGCGTTCGCGGCTGTCGGGATGGCCGCCACGACCTTCGTTCGGAGCTGGCAGGACTTCGACCTCATCCAGCTCATCCTGCTGCCGCTGTTCCTGTTCTCGGCGACCTTCTACCCGATCTCGACCTACCCGCCGATCCTCCAGACGATCATCCAGCTGACGCCGCTGTACCACGGTGTCGACCTGATCCGGTCACTCGCGCTCGGCGTCATCGGGCCGGGGCTGCTCGTCCATGTTGCATACCTGCTCGTGATGGGTTTCGCCGGCCTCTTCGTCGTCTCGCGCCGGCTCGACAAGCTCCTGCTCAAGTAGTGGGCGCGGAGGCGCTCGCGACCCTCGAGGCGGAGATTGTCGAATGCTTCCGTTGCCCCCGCCTCGTCGCGTGGCGCGAGCTCGTGGCTCGCGAGAAGGTCGCCCGCTTCCGCGATGAGCCGTACTGGGGCCGGCCCGTCCCCGGGTTCGGCGACCCCGACGCGAGGATCCTGATCATCGGCCTCGCCCCGGCCGCGCACGGCGGGAATCGCACGGGTCGCGTGTTCACGGGCGACGCGAGCGGCGACTTCCTCTGGGCCGCCCTGCACGCCGTCGGCCTGGCCGACCGGCCATCGAGCCGACGAGCGGACGACGGCCTGGCGCTGTTCGACACGCGAATCGCCGCGGCCGTTCGATGCGCGCCACCGGCGAACAAGCCGACGATCGACGAGCGCGACAACTGCGCGCCGTTCCTCGCACGTGAGCTGGCGGCCCTCGAGCGCTGCCGTGTCGTCGTCGCACTCGGTCACTTCGGCTGGGACGCGGCGCTGCGCGCCTTCGCGAGCCAGGGTCACCCGGCCTCACGGCCGCTGCCCCGCTTCGGTCACGGCGCGGAGGCGACGGTTGGCCCCTGGGCGCTGATCGGCAGCTACCACCCGAGCCAGCAGAACACGTTCACCGGCCGGCTCACCGCGCCAATGCTGCGCGACGTGCTGGCTCGGGCGAAGGAGGTCGCAGAGACGCAATAGCTGCGCGCGCCGTCCCAAAGGTGAACGATCGGGAGGTTCCCCGCCTCATACTCGGCGAGGTCCCGATAGGGGACGGCAGGTGCGTGAGGCGGTGTGCAGCGAGACCTCGTCATCCGGGCACAGGGCGGCGACCATGAGGCCTTCACGGCGCTGGTCGCGGGTTCCGTCGATCGCCTCTTCAATGTCGCCCGGCTGATCCTCCGGAGCAATGAGCTGGCCGAGGATGCCGTCCAGCAGGCGCTGTTGCGCGCCTGGACCACCATCCGCGGGCTTCGCGACCCCGACCGCTTCGACGCCTGGATCCAGCAACTGCTCGTGCGCGCCTGCTATCGCTCGGCCCTGCAGGAACGCGGCCGCCGAGCAATAGACATTTCTCATGTCTCGATCGTGGGCGCTCGGAGCCGGGACGCTCAGCAGTCCCTCGCCCGAAGCGACCAGCTCGAGCGTGGCTTCAGGCGGCTGGCCGCTGACCAGCGCGCCGTTCTCGTCGTCCACCACTTTCTGGAGCTTCGCGACCATGAGGCCGAGGAAGTCCTTGGCATTCGCCGTGGCACGCTCGATTCACGCCTGAGCCGGGCGACGAGCGCGCTCCGTGCCGCTCTCGAAGCCGATCGCGTGACAAGCCACGATGCCCTGGATCGGACGCTCGGTGAGTGGTTCCACACAGACGCCCGGGAGCGAGCGCCGTCATCGCTGCTGGACGCCGTCTCGGCGGGCGTTCGGAGGCTTCCCCTGCGTGCCGGGTTGTGGGTTGCGCTCCGCAGGCAAGGGATCGGCGGCCGTCTTCGATCGAGGCAGGCCGTGCTGCGGCTGTCCCTCTTCGTGGTCCTCGGGAGCCTCCTGGTCGCGGGCATCATTCTCGTGGCGCCGCAGCGTCCGCCTCGGCTCGGCGTCGGTTGGCTGGCCTACGTCCACGATGGGGACATCTACATTGCCGACTCGGCCGGCAACGAGTCGCGGCGGATCGCCCATGCCGATGGCGTGACATTCGTCAACGTCGCGTGGTCGCCGGACGGCAGCCGGCTCGCCGCCGAGGCCGATTCCGGGACGACCCTCATCGATCCACTCACCGGAGCGGCGACGTTCGTCGGTGGTACCGGCCCGGTGTGGTCACCGGATGGCCAGGAGCTGGCCGTCGTGGATTA
>DAINSJ010000157.1:0-4333 GCA_036741375.1 Candidatus Limnocylindrales bacterium | reverse complement strand
GGACCTCTCGACCCGACTGCACATGACGCGTCCGACCTGCCCTGGTCGGATGGGAGGGGAAGATGGATAACGTCGCCGTCGCCATCGTGGCGCTGGCCGGCGGTCTTGCCGTAGGCGCCGTGCTGGGATTTCTGGCACGCAGCCGGTGGGCGAACCAGTCGGTCAAGGTCGCCCAGGAGAAGGCCGGACGCATCGTCGCCGATGCCCGGACCCAGCAGAAGGACCTCATTCTCGAGGCCAAAGAGGAGAAGATTCGGCTCCTGCGGGAGGCCGAGGACGAGGGCCGCTCGCGTCGCAATGAGCTCGCGAGCCAGGAACGCCGCCTCGTCGCGCGCGACGAGCAGCTGGACCAGCGCACCGACATGCTCGAGCAGCGAGACCGGAAGCTCCTCGAGCGCGAGATCGAGCTCGACCGCCAGCGCGAGGAGCTCGGCAAGCTGAACACCGAGCGCGTCCTCGCCCTCGAGCAGGTCAGCGGCATGTCCGCCGATGACGCGAAGAGCATCCTCCTCGAGGCGATCCGGGAGGAAGCCGAGCACGACGCGGTCAAGCTCGCCCGTTCGATCGAGCGACGGGCCCGCGACGAAGCGACCGAGAAGGCCCGCGACATCATCCTCACCGCGATGCAGCGGGTCGCGGCTGACCACACGGCGGAGCACACCGTGACGGTCGTCCACCTTCCGAACGACGAGATGAAGGGCCGGATCATCGGCCGCGAGGGCCGCAACATCCGGGCCCTCGAGCAGGCGACCGGCGTCGACCTGATCATCGACGACACGCCGGAGACGGTGGTCCTCTCGGGCTTTGACCCGGTTCGCCGTGAGATCGCCCGAATCTCGCTCACGAAGCTCATGGGCGACGGCCGGATCCATCCCGGCCGGATCGAGGAAGTCGTCGCCAAGGCGCGTGCCGAGGTCGACCTCACGATGCGCCAGGCCGGCGAGCAGGCCGCCTACGACGCGGGGGTCCCGGGCCTGCCGCCCGACGTCATCAAGCTCCTCGGCCGGCTGAAGTTCCGGACGAGCTACGGCCAGAACGTGCTGCTCCACTCGATCGAGACGAGCTTCCTCGCTGCAGGGATCGCCGGCGAGATCGGTGCGGACATCATGGCTGCCAAGATGGGCGGCCTCCTCCACGACATCGGCAAGGCCGTCGACCACGAGGTCGAGGGTCCCCACGCCGCCATCGGCGCGGCGATCGCCCAGAAGGCCGAGCTGCCCTTCAAGGTCATCAACTGCATCGCGGCCCACCATCAGGAGGTGGAGTACGCCTGCCTCGAGGCGCCGATCGTCCAGGTCGCCGATGCGATCAGCGCCTCCCGCCCCGGCGCTCGCGGCGAGACGATGGACACCTACGTCAAGCGGCTCGAGGACCTCCAGGGCATCGCCGAGAGCTTCGTCGGGGTCGAGAAGTCCTTCGCCGTGCAGGCCGGACGTGAGGTCCGGATCCTCGTGCGGCCCGAGGAGATCGACGACATCTCGGCGACGCGGCTCGCGCGTGACATCGTCAAGAAGATCGAGGAGCAGCTCACGTACCCGGGCCAGATCAAGGTCACGGTGATCCGGGAGACGCGCGCCATCGAGTACGCGAAGTAGGGAGTGGCGGCCGGCCTACGCGGGCCGATCCGCCAGCCGAGCCGGGCCGATCCACCAGCGAGCCGCGCCGAGCCGTCAGCAGATGAGGTCGGCGTCGAACCCCGCGAAGGCATATTGGGCGAGCTCCACGCCGCCGCCCGTGAAACCTGCGCCGCCGCAGTGCGACCTTGCGTTCTTCTGGCTGCCGACCCCGGCGACCCAGCCGTGATTCGCTGAGAACGCCGTTGACCCGCCGGTGATCTGGTTCCATTGGTATTGGGTCGAGTAGATCCCGAGCTTCGCAACGCCGGCGATCGAGGTGAAGTAGTAGGCCTCGCCCTGGAGCGCCGCGACGTTCAGGCTCACCGTCGATCGCCAGCTGTTCGAGGTCTCGACGTCGAGCCACCAGGCACTCGCGGCCGGGCTCCCGGCCAGGCGGAGCGTGCTGAATGCGGCGACGGCGTCGGCGAACGAGTCCTTCGCCGCGTTATAGCCGTAGTCGAAGGCGCAATCGGCCGTGTCGGTGTTGGCCGGATCGCACCATCGCGGTGAGGTCTGGCCCGACGGCCAGTGCGAGGACAGCGCCGGGCCCGGGTTGCCGGTGTTGGCGTAGAGCTGGGCCTTCGCGCTGCCGGCCCACGTGATCTCGCTTGCGAGGCACGGATTGGCGCTGAACACGATGCCCTTGTTCACGCCGACGATCCCGAAGGCGGGATTCGCGGGATAGGCGCGACCGCATTGCGGCCAGGAGATGTCGTAGCCCCGCGTCGTCGGCGCGGCCACGGCGAGCGGGGTCGCCACGATCAGCGTCACGACGAGCGCGGCCGACGCGATCATGGGACGAATCAGCAGCAACGGTTGGCCTCCTCCTCGGAAGTGTTGACTCTAGGGACCCGTCACCGACGGGTCAACCGTGTGTCTGACGGGCACGCCATTGCGGGATTCGCGCGGTTCGCCTTGAGTGGTAGCCTCCGATCCCCATGCCTGACCACGTCCCACCGTTGCCGCCGGGTCGCGTCCGCCTCGGCAATCCCGCGAACAGCGGCACGCCGCGACCGGCCGGCGCCTGCCGCGTGCTGATGGTCGGCGACGTCATCGGCAAGCCGGGTCGGGTGGCCCTCGAGGCGATCCTGCCCGCCCTTCGCGAGGAGCGCTCGATCGATTTCGTGACGGCCAACGGCGAGAACCTCGCCGGCGGGATGGGCCTCACCCAGTCGACCGCCGAGGCGCTGTTCGCGGTCGGCGTCGACGTGATCACGTCAGGCAACCACATCTGGGACAAGCGCGAGATCTACGAGTACCTCGAGCGGTCGGAGCGGGTCCTGCGACCGCTCAACTACGGGACCGACGGCGTGCCCGGTCGCGGCTGGGGCACGTTTCAGGGGCTCGATGGCACCGACATCGCCGTGGTCAACCTCCAGGGCCGGACGTTCATGCAGCCGATCGAGAACCCGTTCCTCGATGCCGACCGCCTGATCGAGGAATCGTCCGAGGCGCTGCCGCCCGTCCGGCTCGTCGACTTCCACTGCGAGATCACGTCCGAGAAGACAGCGATGGGCCTCCATCTCGATGGCCGGGTCTCGGCAGTCGTCGGGACCCACACCCACGTGCCGACGGCGGACGAGCGACTCCTGCCGGGCGGAACGGCCTACCAGAGCGACCTCGGAATGACCGGCCCGATCTGGAGCGTCATCGGATTCGCCCCGTCGACGGTCCTGCCGCGCTTCCTCAACGGCCTGCCGACCCGCTTCGAGGTCGGGGAGGGAGCGGTGGTCTTCAATGCGACACAAATCGACGTCGACCCGGCGACCGGGCGGGCCCTTGCGATCGAACGGGTGCAGCGCCTCTGGGAAGGCTGATGGACCCGGCGAAGCCCCCGACGACGTCCGACCGACACGATCCCGCGTCGCGACGGGTCGTTCCACCCGCCCCCTCGACGATCGATCTCCATAGCCATACGGCGCGCTCCGACGGGCTCCTCGAGCCGCTCGAGCTGGCCATGGCGGCAAGGACGGCGGGTGTTCGGCTGCTCTCGATCACGGATCACGACACCCTGGCGGGCTACCGCGAGCTGCGGACGATCGCGGCAGGCGCGGAGGGGGTTCCCGGCCTCGAGCTGCTGGCGGGTGTCGAGCTGAACGCGGTGATGGGGGATCGACCCGAGCTCATCGAGAGCGAGGTCCACGTCCTGGGGCTCGGCGTCGATCCCGAAGACGAGGCCTTCGAGGCCATCCTGCAACGGCAGCGCGGCGAGCGCCGCGTCCGGTTCGGACGGATGGTCGAGCGGCTGCGGGAGATTGGCATGCCGATCGATTCGGCGCTTGCCGACCTGCCGCCGGCCGGCGACGAGGACGCCCTCGGGCGACCGACCCTGGCGCGGGCGATGGTCTCGCTCGGCTACGCGGTGAGTGTCGAGGATGCTTTCAGGCGCTTCCTCTCCCGAGGGCGTCCCGCGTACGTCCCTCGCGGCGGGCTCGGCCCGATCGAGGCGATCTCGGCGATTCGGGCGGCGCGGGGCGTCCCGTCGCTGGCGCATTTCTCGGACGCGCCGGAGCGGCGCGACCTCATGGCGGAGCTGATCGACGCAGGGCTCCAGGGGCTCGAGGTCTATCACGGCAGCTTCGACGCGCCGACGGTCGGTCGGCTCCACGCGCTCGCAGCGGAGCTCAGGCTCCTCGAGACCGGCGGCACGGACTTCCACGGTGACCGCGAGACGTACGCCGAGGCCCACGCGCGCCTGTGGGTGCCACCGGACGTGG
>DAINSJ010000156.1:0-4346 GCA_036741375.1 Candidatus Limnocylindrales bacterium | reverse complement strand
GGTTGCCCCAGCCGGCCTCGACATGCTCGCCCTTGAGCTTGCGGACCTCGGCCTCCTTCTCCTCGAGCGCGCGTTCGAGCAGACGCGACTTGAGGACCTTGATGGCCATCTCCTTGTTCTGTGTCTGGCTCCGCTCGTTCTGGCTCTGGGCCACGATCCCGGTGCGCAGGTCGGTGAGCCGTACGGCCGAGTCGGTCTTGTTGACGTGCTGGCCGCCGGCGCCCTGCGAGCGGAACGTATCGACCCGGATCTGGTCCCAGTCGAGCTCGATCTCGACGTCGTCCTCCGCTTCCGGCAGGACCTCGACGAGCGCGAAGGTCGTCTGGCGCCGGTTCTGCGAATCGAACGGGCTGATCCGCACCAGCCGGTGGACGCCGCGCTCGGCGCGGAGCCAACCATAGGCCCGCCGGCCGTTGACGGCCACGGTCACGCTCTTGAGACCGGCCTGTTCGCCTTCCTGCTGGTCGAGGATCTCGGTCGGGAAGCGATGGCGCTCCGCCCAGCGCAGGTACATCCGCAGGAGCATCTCGGTCCAGTCGGTCGCCTCGGTCCCGCCGGCTCCGGCACTGATCGAGAGGAGCGCGGGGCGCTCGTCGTATTCGCCGGAGAAGAGAAGGGCGGTCCGCTCGCGGGAGAAATCGACATCGAGCGAGGCGAAGTCGCGTTCAAGCTCGGCCTCGAGCTCGGCGTCCGGGGCTTCGTACAACAGGTCGACCGCGGCGAGCAGGTCGTCGGCCCGGATCAGGAGCTCCTGCCAGGTCGAGATCTCGCTCCGAAGGCCATCGGCCTCACGCAGGACCTTCTGGGCCGATCGGCCGTCATCCCAGAAGCCCGGCTCCTGGGTCTGCGCCTCTATCTCGGCGACCCGCCCTTCTTTGGTGGGGAGGTCAAAGATGCCCCGAGGTCGACCGGATCCGTTCAGCCAGGTCCCGGATGGCGGATGCTTCCACCTAGTTCCGGGCCTGCAGATCCTGGAGCAGGATCGGGCGCAGCTCGATGAGGCGCAGCGCGGTCTTGCTTCGGGCGACGACGGGGTTCACGCACGGGCAGTAGGAGTTGTGCGGGCAGACGCCACAGTTGCCGTCACAGTCGAGTGCCGCGGCGTAGCTGCAGGTGCGGCAATCACGCTCACAGGCGATCAGATCGACGAACGACGCTTCCTCGGCCTGCTTCACTGGCTCCCCTTTTGTGCTGGGCAAGGGCGGATCAGGGACCGGAGTGTGCGATGCCTCGGGGCCTGGGGGGCCCGGGTTTCGGCGGGTTTTGGCACAGTATACGGGGCCAACCTCCCCACGCCAAGAGGGAAATCGTCGTGCCGCGAGATAGGCCGTCAGGGGGAACGTCTAGGGCGCCCGGCCGATCAGGAAGTACTGCGCCAGCGCCCCGAGCTCGTGGACCGTGGCGTCGAGCTGGCCGACCGGATCGTTCTCGATGGGGCTCGTCCGCGTCGGCGACCCCCAGGCCGCGATGCCGTCGTCGCTGGCCATGCGCAGGACCCGGAGCATGTGGGGCCGATCCGAGACGAAGACCGCGTCCCCGAACCCGCGCGCCCGCAGCACCTCACCGACCGCGTGGATCGACTCGAGCGTGGTCCGGCTCTCATCCTCGGCGAGGATCGCGTCGGCTGGCACGCCCCGGGCGATCGCGTACTGCCGCGCGCTCGCGGCCTCGGTGGTCCGGTCGCCCACGGCCTTGCCACCGGTCACGATCAAGTGGGCCGCGACGCCCGCGTGGTAGAGCTCGATGGCGTGGTCGAGTCGCGCGGCGAAGAGTGGCGACGGACGGCCGTCATATTGCGCCGCGCCCATGACCACGATCGCGTCCGCCGGCCGCTGCTCGTCACGCTGGCCCTCGACCCAGATCCGGTAGCTCGCGTAGCCAGCCACGATGATGATGCCGAGGCAGCCAAGGACGGCGACTTCTAGAAGGTCGCGCGTTCTCGACCGGGGACTCACGTGGGCGGGTTCGATCGTCGAGCCGTTGCCGTCAGCGCCCGTGGCACTTCTTGTACTTGGCGCCGGAGCCGCACCAGCACGGGTCGTTCCGCCCGATCCGGTCGCCGCTCGGCGTGTGACCGGGCTTGGGACCACTCGACGACGGGCCGGCATTGCCGCCGCTGACGAGCGGTTGATCGCCGAGCGACTCGCGCATGGGACGGGCGGTCGGGGCAGTCGGCCCGCCACGGAGGATCGCCGAGCCACTCACGGCGGCGGCCGCCGGGATCCTGGCAGGCTCGGCCTCGCGTGCGCCGGCGCCGTCGGTCCCGTCGGCCGGGTCCGCGTCTACCGAGGTAGTCGTCCCGTTCGAGCCGCTCCCACCGCGCAGCGACGCCGCTCCCCGGGCGAGCGAGGCGGCCACCGCAGGGTCGGCACCGTCGCCCGGGGCCGGCTGGCGCGTCACCGTCACCCGAAAGATCGACGACGCGACGCCATGACGGATGAGGCCGCTCAGCTCGTCATAGAGCTGGAACGCCTCGCGCTTGAACTCGTTGAGCGGGTCCTGCTGGGCATACCCGCGCAGCCCGATCCCGCGGCGCATGTCGTCGAGCTCGGTGAGATGCTCGACCCACAGCGAATCGATGGTGCGCATGAGGACGAGCCGCTCGACGGTCTTCCAGTCCTCCTCGCCGACCTCGGCCGCCTTGGCGGCCAGCCGCTCGTCCGCGAGGTCGCGGACATGGACGGCGATCGCCTCGCGGGTTCGCAGCTCCCACAACTCGTCGGCGCTGGTGCCCTCGCCGGTCAGGCCCATCGCCACCAGCGCGGACGACAAGCCTTCGAGGTTCCATTCGCCCGGGTCCTCTCCGATGAGATGGATGTCGACCAGCGATTCGACCTCGTCGTCGAGGAAGCTCTGGACCGTCTCCGTCAGGTCCTCGTTGTGGAGGACCTTGTCGCGCTCCGCGTAGATCGTCTCGCGCTGCTTGTTGATGACATCGTCGTACTCGACGACGCGCTTGCGGATGTCGAAGTTGAAGCCCTCGACACGGCTCTGCGCCGACTCGATCGTGCGCGACACGAGCCGCGATTCGATGGCGACGTCGTCGTCGAGACCGAGTCGCTCCATCAAGCCCGTGACCCGCTCGCTCGCGAAGCGCTTCATCAGGTCGTCCTCGAGCGAGAGGTAGAAGCGCGACGACCCGGGGTCGCCCTGGCGGCCAGCGCGGCCACGCAGCTGGTTGTCGATCCGTCGCGAGTCATGTCGTTCCGTGCCGATGATGTGCAGGCCACCGACCGAGACGACCCGTTCGTGATCCTCCTCGGTGATCGCCCGGGCCTCGGCCAGCGCTGCCTCCATCGTCTCCTTGTCCACCTCGGCCGGGTTGAGGCCGCGCTTGTGGAGCGCCTCCGACGCGAGACCGGCCGGGTTGCCGCCGAGCAGGATGTCCGTGCCGCGGCCGGCCATGTTGGTGGCGATGGTGATCGCCCCGGACCGGCCGGCCTGGGCGACGATCCCCGATTCCTTCTCGTGGAACTTGGCGTTCAGGACCTCGTGCTTGATGCCACGCCGCTTGAGCATGGTGGCGAGCATCTCGGACTTCTCGACCGAGATCGTGCCGACCAGCACCGGCCGGCCCGCCTCCTGCATCTCGACGATCTCGTCGATGAGGGCGTTGAACTTGGCCGGCTCGTCGCGGAACACGAGGTCGGAGGCGTCCTCGCGGATCATCTCCCGATGGGTCGGGACGGCAACGACCTCGAGCTTGTAGATCTTGTGGAGCTCCTCGGCCTCGGTCATCGCCGTGCCGGTCATCCCGGACAGCTTGTCGTAGAGCCGGAAGTAGTTCTGGAAGGTGATCGTGGCGAGCGTCACGCTCTCGCGCTGGACGCGCAGGCCCTCCTTCGCCTCGATCGCCTGGTGGAGACCCTCGCTCCAGCGGCGGCCGGGCATCTGCCGCCCGGTGAACTCGTCGACGATGACGATCTCGCCGTCCTTGACGATGTAGTCCCGATCGCGCTTGTAGAGCGCGTGCGCCCGCAGCGCCTGCTCGAAGTGGCGAGCGAGTCGCGGGTCGGCGTCGTACATGTTCTCGACGCCGAGCCAGCCCTCCATCTTCTCGATCCCTTCCTCGGTCGAGGAGACGGCCTTGTCCTTGAGGTCGACGAAGTAGTCGCCGCCCTCCTCCTCGCCTTCGGGCCGACCCTTCAGGCGCGGGACGAGGCGGGCGAACGTGAAGTAGAGGTCGGCCGACTCCTCGGCCTGGCCGCTGATGATGAGCGGCGTGCGTGCCTCGTCGATGAGGATGTTGTCGACCTCGTCGACGATGGCGAAGCTGCGCTGGCGCTGGACTCGCTCATCGAGCTCGAGGACCATGTTGTCGCGCAGGTAGTCGAACCCGAACTCGT
>DAINSJ010000155.1:0-4360 GCA_036741375.1 Candidatus Limnocylindrales bacterium | reverse complement strand
CGGCGAACCCGCGAGCGACGTCTTTGCGATGAGCTGGCCGACGTCCGCGACGACCGACTCGACCCGGTCGGGCTCGACCACGTCGATCTTCGTCACGACGACGATCCCGTCGCGGATCTCGAGCGCGTCCACGAGCTCCAGGTGCTCGATGGTCTGGGCCCGCGGCCCGTCGTCGGCCGCCACGACGAGCAGCGCGGCATCGATCTCGCCCGCCCCGACGAGCATGTTGCCGACGAGCCGGTCGTGGCCGGGGACGTCGACGAAGTCGAGGCTCGTGCCGTCCTCGAAATCGAGGTGCGCATACCCGACGTCGATGGTCATGCCCCGCTCGCGCTCCTCGGGCAGGCGGTCGGCGTCGATCCCGGTCAGCGCCCGCAGGAGGCTCGTCTTGCCGTGGTCGATGTGGCCGGCGGTCCCGACGACGACGGTCGGCATCGGCTCAGGAACGCGCGGAGCGGCCGGCAGAGCGAGCGTTCCCTCCGCCTGAGCCGGCGAGGGCCAATCGGACGGCGGCCCCGAGCTCGCCGTCGCGCTCCGGCTCGATCGTCCGGAGGTCGAGCAGGACCCGTCCGTCCTCGATCCGCCCGACGACAGCGGGTCGTCCGGTGCGGAGCGCTGCGGCCAGGGCATCGGGCTTCGCGTGGGCGAGCGCGACCCCGAACGACGCGATGACCTCGCCGGGCAGCGCCCCTCCGCCGAATGTCGCCTCGGTGGGAACGGCCTCCGTCAGTCCTCCGAGCGCGCTGCTGAGCCGGCGAGCGCGCGCCTCCAGCTCCTCCAAAGGCGTCGCCACGGCTCGCCAGAGCGGGACCTCCACCTCAGCGCGGCCGGCTCGATACAGGCCAAGCGTCGCGGCGACGGCGGCCAGGGTCACCTTGTCGGGGCGCATCGCCCGCGCAAGGGGGTCCTTGCGCAGTCGCGCGATGAGGTCGCCGCGGCCCACGATCAGGCCTGCCTGCGGACCGCCGACGAGCTTGTCGCCGCTGAACGTCACGAGGTCAGCGCCGGCGGAGAGGCGCTCTGCCGGCAGCGGTTCATGCGGCAGCCCGAATCGAGCGGTGTCGAGGAGGGCCCCGCTCCCGAGGTCGTCCACGACGATCGCGCCGTGTTCGTGCGCGAGCGCCGCGACGGCCGCGAAGTCTGGATCCTCCACGAAACCCTCGAGGCGGAAATTCGAGCGATGGACCCGGAGCACGAGATGCGCCCGGCCCTCCGAGAGCGGCGCCGCGTAGTCCTCGGCGCGCGTTCGATTGGTCGTCCCGACCTCGATCAGCTTCGCGCCCGCGCGGCGGACGATCTCGGGGATCCTGACCCCGCCACCGATCTCGACGAGCTCGCCGCGCGACACGACCACGCCACCGCCGCGTCCCGCCAGCCCCACCGCGAGGGCAATCGCCGCCGCGTTGTTGTTCGTGACGAAGGCGTCCTCCGCGCCGGTGAGCGCGACGAGCGCGTCCTCCGCCGCGCGGTACCGCTGGCCACGCTTTCCGGAGGCGGCATCGAGCTCGAGGAAGAGCGGCGCCTCCGCGGCGGCCCGTGCTGCCTCGATGGCCACCGCGGGCCACGACGCCCGGCCGAGATTCGTGTGGATGAGGACGCCGGTCGCGTTGATGACCGATGGCGGCCCGGGTGTTTCGGCCATGGCATCGAGCCGCTCCACGACCTCCTGGGCAATCGAGGCCGGCGTCCGTGACGAGCGATCGTCGCCGCCGGCGAGCCGGGTCCGCTCGATCGCGATGACCTCCCGAGCCACGGCTCGAATCGCGTTCGGATCGCGTCCCCCTGCCTGCGGTCGCACGATCGACAGGACGCGATCAACACCGGGTGGTCGACTCGTCATGTTCTCGAGGGCCCCGAAGCTCGCGCGACGATGTCGAAGATGTGCCAGTGCTTCCGCCCGCTGAACGAGTCACCGTCCGCGTCGGTCACGTCGAGCGAAACGACATCGAGACCGCGCAGCAGCTTCGCGACGCCCTCAGCATCCAGGAACGTCATCGTGGGATTGCCTGCCCATGTGTCGTGGACGCCGAAGATGTTCGCCACGAGGAACGCCCCCGGCCGCATCGCCGCCCTGACGCGTTCCCAGAACTTCGGGAAGCCCGAGGGGGCAATGAACGACAGGGCGAAGCCTGCGTAGAGGAGTTCGAAGGGCGGAAGGTCAACCGCCTGGGCTGGCTCCGTCACGATCTCGAGCCGGTTCATCGCGCCCGCCGGCACCCGGGCTCGCAGCCCATCCGCCGCGTCGGGCGTCGGGTCCACTGCGAACACCCACCAGCCTGCGGCAAGTAGGGCCAGGGTCTCCGTCCCATCCCCGAATCCGATCTCGACCGCCTGACCGGCCATCACCCTCGCCGATGCGATGGCCGCCATCCCGCGGTCGAACACCGGTCGCGTTGGTCGCCCGAGGGTCCGCTCGTAATAGGCGGGCCAGTCGGGACCGTCGCTCACTGGATCAGGTTCGGGCGGCGCCTTGGCCATCGGTGGTCCTCGAGTCCTCCTGGCGGGAGCGCATGGGAGTCGAACCCACCGCACGACGCCGAGCGCCGCGCCACTCGTTTTGAAGACGAGGGAGCCCACCGGGACCCCACCGCTCCCGGCTCGGATGGTACGGCGCAGCACCGGCCCCTCGGGCTACGCTCGACGGCGATGTTCGACCGACCGCCGATCACCGACGACCAGATCGTCGCCACCCTCCGCGACCGCTACGCGATCCGACTGACGGGCCTTGCGTTCCTCGCCCTCGGCCACGACGCGCACGCCTGGACGTTCCGCGCGTCCACGGACCGCGGCGACCTCTTCGTGAAGATCCGGCGACGCGTCGACGACGCTCGACTGCGGCTCGTCCGGTTCCTCCACGACCAGGGCCTCGAGGCGGTCGTCGCACCGATCGCGATCTCGGACGGGGACGTCTCGGTGGCGATCGACGACCTGCACCTGATTGCCTATCCGTTCGTCGAAGGCCGGCTCGCGGCCGAGGTCGGCCTCGACGACGACCAATGGGTCGAGTACGGCAGGATCGTCGGCGTGCTGCACTCGACGCGCCTCTCCCCGGAGCTGGCGGCGACGCTCGCGCGCGAGCAGTTCCGGCCGAACTGGACGGCCCAGTTCGAGCGCGTTCGGGCCGGCGTGAATGCGTATCGCGGCGACGACTCGGTGCGGGGGCAGCTCGTCGACTTCTGGCAGTCGAACCGAGATGGGATCGAAGGTCTTGCAGATCGCGCCCAGGCGCTCGGCCGGTCGCTGGCGTCAGGACACGCGAACTCGAGAACCGCGGATCTCTTCGTCCCGTGCCACGGCGACATCCACACTCATAACCTCCTCGTAGAGCCGAACGGCGCGCTCCGTGTAATCGACTGGGACGAGGCCCTCCTGGCGCCACGGGAGCGCGACCTGATGTTCGTGATGGGGTCGCCGATCGGCTTGGCGCCGGGCGAGCGGGAGCTCGCGCTGTTCACGGGCGGCTACGGCCCGCTCGACGTCGACGCTCAGCGCCTCGCCTACTACCACGTCGACTGGGCGGTCCAGGACATGGCCGGCTACGCCGAGCAGGCGCTGCTGGACGACATCGGGCCCGAATCACGGGGCTACGCGCTCGAGCGATTCCTGAGCATCTTCGAGCCCGGCGGTGAGGTCGAGGTGGCCCACCGGTTCGATCGCGCCGGCTAGCGGCACGACCGCTCAGTCCAGCCGGAGCGTCCTTCGCAGGAACGTCGCGCGGGCAGCTCGAGCTCGCGAGCTGCGCATCGCATGGTCGGCCTCGTACCACTCGATCGCCGCGTCCCGGCCTGCCGCCCGCGCGAGCTCGCGACCGCTCATCGGGGCGAGGTAGAAGTCTCGCCGGCTGAACTGGAAGAGGAGCTCCGCCTTCGTTCCCGGCAATGCGGCCGTCGGATCGAAGGGCGCGAGGAGACGCCGGTAGTCGATGGGGTCGCCGGCGATCGGCCAGAACGGCAGGAACCAGTCGGCCCAGCGTGGCGGCGCCGCCACCACGACCAGCGCCCGACGCGGGGTTGGCGCGCCGCGAGCAGGATTCCGTGCATCGCCCCGAAGTCATGCCCGACGATCGCGAGCGGGACCTTCCTGCCGAGCGGCGACGCGAGCTCGGCGAGGGCGCGGTCCAGCCGTCGACCTTCGAGCTCGATGTTCGCGGCGTCGGTGTCGGCGTCGCTTGGCGGAACGAGCCAGGGCAGCCGGCCGGCCGGCAGCACGGAACGGACGCCGAGCTCGGCCAGGGCAGAGGCCTCGCTGAGGAACTGCGTGCGGTCGTTGTGGTTGCTCGCCGAGCCAATGGAGGAAGAGGACGCCCGCCCGGGCGGCGCCCTCGCGGGGCTCGACGACGAACGCCTCGACCGGGTCCGCG
>DAINSJ010000154.1:3037-4360 GCA_036741375.1 Candidatus Limnocylindrales bacterium | reverse complement strand
GCGTCGATGTCCGGAAGCTGTCGCTCGTGTCGCTCGGCCGGGTCATCGGCTTCGTCACGCAGGAGACGTACCTGTTCCATGCGAGCGTTCGCGAGAACCTGCTCTATGCGCGGCCCGGCGCGACTCAGGCCGAGCTCGAGGCCGCCGCGCGCGCCGCGGCGATCCATGACCGTGTCCTCGACCTGCCGGACGGCTACGACACGATCGTCGGCGAGCGCGGCTACAAGCTCTCGGGCGGCGAGAAGCAGCGCGTCGCGATCGCCCGGGTGCTCCTGAAGGACCCCCGGATCCTGATCCTCGACGAGGCGACGTCGGCGCTCGACACCGTCAGTGAGCGCCTGATTCAATCGGCCCTCGAGCGCCTCGAGCACGGACGGACGACGATCGCGATCGCCCACCGCCTCTCGACGATCCTCCGGGCCGACGTGATCCTCGTTTACGACGGCGGTCGGATCGTGGAGCGGGGAACCCACGCCCAGCTCCTCGCGCAGGGCGGGCTCTACGCCCGCCTGTACCGCGAGCAGTTCCAGGACGACTCAGGAATTGGCCGCGCGCCCATCGAGGGGAACGGTCACGAACCTGCGATCGTGGGGGCCGCGGCGACGCTCGGCACGGCACCGGAGCACCGATGACCACCCACCGATCCGCGACGCTCGTCCACGCCGGCGGCATGCGATTCGTCGCGACGACCGGTACCAAGCGAACGATGGTCTATGGCGACGAAGCCCCGACCGGCGAGTTGAGCCCGGTCGAGACGATCGTCGTCAGCCTGGCGGCCTGCAGCGCGATGGACGTCATCTCGATCGCGACCAAGAAGCGTCAGCGCATCAAGTCGTATCGAGTCCATGTGGAGGCCTCGCAGCGCGACGAGTACCCCCAGATCCTGACCCGCGTCGACGTGGTCCATGAGGTCGAGGGCCCGCTCGTCGACGAGGTGGCGATCCGTCGCGCGATCGAGCTGTCGGCCACGAAATACTGCCCGGTCAACGCGATGCTCTCGGCCGGCGCGACCGAGGTCCACCACGGCTACCGGATCCGCCACACGGGCGTCGAGCCCTTCGAAGCCGAAGGCGAGGTCGTCGTCACCGGCCCGTACCGCCGACCCGAAATCGTGCCGGCCTAAACGGGCGAGCCAGCCTCGCCAGCCCGCCGATCGACGCGTTTGATAAGGCGCCGGGGCGGACCCGTTACCGGGAGTTCTGGGGCATCGGCGGGCGGCCGTCCTCGAGCTCCCTCCGCAGGAGCCCGTAGACGAAGAGGTCCTGCCACTGCCCGAGGTTGAACCAGCCCTCACGGATGCGGCCCTCCAACGTAAAGCCGCAG
>DAINSJ010000154.1:0-2937 GCA_036741375.1 Candidatus Limnocylindrales bacterium | reverse complement strand
GGATCGAGGACGGTCACGCGGGTGATCCGGTCGACCGGCAACCCGTTTCGCTCGGCCGCGCGCCGGATCGCCTCGGGGCTCGGTGCGTCGTACACGCAGAACATCGCCCGCCGGTCGTCGCGGACGTAGGACTGGACCCAGGTGACGCCGGGACCCTCGTTGACCGCGACGATCCCCCGGCAGACCTCGACGCCCGCCTGGCCGGGCGGGAGCTCGAAGCCCTCCGAGAACGACCGCTCGACGATGTATCGCGGCACTCGCCAACCTCCGTTACTCGACGACCCGACGTCGGTCGTGGTGAGAGGGTGGCGGGCCGGCGCCGTCACGACATCGGCAGCGGCTACCCAGATTGGGCGGGCGATCTACCCGTTCTGGGCATCGATCCCCACCAGTGCGGCAGCGGCAGAGACCTCGCCTCGGCGCGAAACCCCGAGCTTTGCGATGACCGTGGCGACGTGGTGGTCGACGGTTCGTGGCGAGAGGAACAGGCGCGCCGCGATCTGGGGGTTCTGCAGGCCCGTGGCCACGAGGCGAAGGACCTCGAGCTCGCGGGTCGTCAGCCCGGCCGGATTGCGACGAGTCGACGGCCGGCGTCCCCGCGGGATCGAGAGAACGCCGAGCTCCCGGAGACGGCGCGCCGCGAGCGCCGCCGCGGGACGGGCTCCGAGCGCGTCGAACGCTGCGCGCGCCTCCTCGAGGTCGCCTACATCGTCCGACGCGAGCAGGGCGCGGGCCGCCTCGTAGGGGCAATCGAGGGCTCGCCAGGCCGCCGCCGCATCACGCCAACGGCCCTCGAGCTGCAGTCGCCACGGCTCTGCGGCACCGCTGGTATCGGCCACTGGGCGTCCCGCCTCCCTGAGCCACCAGGCGAGCTCGCCGATGTGCCACGGATGGGCGTTACGGAGCGCAAGGTCGAAGGCCGCCGCGGCCTCGGTCCCCGACCGCGATGGATCACCCTCCAGCCAGGCGAGCTCGGCCCGAGCGGCGCGAACGGGGCCGATTCGCTGGAGCGTCCCGGTGGGCTCCGCGAGCGCAAGCCCCTCGTCGAGCGCCACCCACGCGTCCGGATCGCCGCGTCGGGCGCGGAGCCGGCCCAGGGCAACGAGGGCCATGATCCTGCTGACCGTCGAGTTCGACGGGCGGGCGAGCAGGTTGGACGCGAGGACGGCGGCATCCGACCAACGCCCGCGATGGAGGTGCGACAGCGCAAGGTACGCGTCGAGGTACATGCGCTGTACATCGAGCTCCCGCTCGAACATATAGCGCCGACCGGCGTCGAAGTACGGCTCGGCATCCACGAACCGATTCATCTCAGTGAGCGACTCGACGAGGTTGACGTACGCATGGGCGGCGTTGCGGTCGAGGCCGTGCCGCTGTGCGAGCGCGAGACTCGTCTCGAGATCGGCAATCCCCCCGGAGTCGCCGTGCAGGATGCGGACGCTTCCGACCGTGTTCCAGGCCATCACCACCGATTGGAGGGCGCGTGGTTCGTCTCGCCCCATCTCGATCGCGCGCCGGCCGATCTCGATCGCCTCCGCGTCGCGCTCCTGCATCCGAAGATAGGCCTGCGCGTTGAGTGCCTCTGCCTTGACAGGTCCGTCCGGTAGCCCTTCGCTGAGCTCGGCGACGCGACGCGCGACGGCATCCGCATCGGGGTTCCGGCCGGCGGCGATGTAGCTCTTTGCGGCCTCGGTGAGGGTCCGGGCCTCCTCGAGCCGATCGCCCAGCCGGCGCCAGATGGCGATCGCCTCGTCGTATGCGGCGAGCCCGACGTCGTGGTGCGCGGTGAGGAACTGCTCGCGCGCGAGCTCCTCGAAGAACGCCGCCCGCTCGCGGTCCGGCAGCGCGCTTGCGTACGGCTGTGCCCGGGCAAAGTGCGCGGCCGCCTCCCGATGCGCACCGGCGGCGGCGGCCTCCCGCGCCGCAGCGGGCGCATAGCGAAGGACCGCCTCACGATCGACTGCCTGCGCGGCGTGATGGGCGAGGACCGCGAGCGATCGGTCGGCCGCGCCATCGCGCTCGAGGGCGGCGAGGACGCGTGCATGCAGCGCGCGGCGCTCGCCCGGGTCCGTCGCGTCGAGGATCGCCTGTCGGGCGACCTCGTGCCGGAAGTGGTAGCTCTGGCCGTCGCTCTGCAGCAGCCCTTTGGCGAGGCATTCCTCGGCGGCGGGCTGGTCGATCACGGCTGCCAGCAGCCCTGGATCCACCGATGGGCCGATGACGGCGGCGGCCTCAAGCGTGCGGCGCGCCTCCGGCGAAAGGCGGGCTGCGCGCGCGAGGACGGCGTCGCGGACGGTGGGTGGAATCCGGTCGGGCGCGCCCGCGACCACCTCCGTAACGTAGAAGGGGTTCCCGCCCGTCCGGGCGTGAAGCTCGACGGGGTCGAGGTCCGTCCCCCGTGCGAGCTCACCGACGGACGAGACCGATAGCGGCTGGACCTGGAGGCGGCGGACCGCGGACGAGGTCGCGAGGTCGCCGACCACGATCCGGAGGGGGTGCTGCCGCCCGACCTCGTCATCGCGATACGCCCCGACGATCAGCGCGCGGGTCGATTCGATCCGCCGGCCTGCGAAGCGGAGCACGTCGAGCGTCGCCTCGTCCGCCCAGTGCAGGTCTCCAGCAGCACCACGAGCCCGTCGTCCCGCCGCAGTGCGGTGAGGAATGCGCCGAGGACCTCGGCGCGTGGCGCGCCCGCCTCGATGAGGTTCGCGAATTGGGGATCGAGCTCGGCCGCGATGTCGACGAGCGGCCCGAGCGGCCGTGGAGTCGAGAGTGGGTCACACGATCCGAGCAGACACCTGGTGCGGTCCGGAAGCGAGTCGCGGAACGCGCGGAGGAGGGAGGTCTTGCCGACGCCCGCCTCGCCCTCGACGAAGACCAACCGCCCGCCCTGGCTCATCGCCTCTGCGCGGAGACCGTCCAGCGCGGCGAGCGGCG